>DZAZ01000036.1 GCA_022729755.1 Helicobacter cetorum
AACAATATACTCTTTATCCTCTTGCATTGGAATAGTCTTATTATCGATAATGATATTAGCTTCTCCATTTCGTAAAATGATACTTTTTTTGCCATCAAAATAAACTTTCTCTTCAAATTCAGCACTATTTTTTGGTTCTATCTTGACATAGCTATAACCATAATTCACACCTCTTTTTGTAGTTTGAGTATTATAAAGATTGAAAGTAGTCGTCGTTTTATAGCTCACAACCAAAGAGTTATCCACAATTTCTATTTTTGTATCTTGTGCATTGTTTGGGATTTTATAATCAAGTGGTTGCTTATTTGTAATTGTAATTTCTATGCTTATTAGCCCATCTTTTGAGATAGTTATATTTGTTGTAACTGTCGTATTTTCGCTAGTTTTAGTCTCTTTTGTGATAACTATACTATCATCTTCTTTTAGCTCAACATTTGAGCCTTTTGGTAAATCCAAATTAACATCACCGTGTTTTATCTCAACCGTACCATCAGTGTTTGATTTAACTTCGATATTTTCATCAACTTTTAAAATTGCATTACCGTTGTTATCAATATCATATTTCGTATCTTTTGGAGCTGTTATTTCTGTCTCATTTACTTTTATTTCCAAATTTGTTTGTATTGTTTCAACAATTACACTTGGTTGTGTTGTTGGTGGATAATATACTTCAGGTGTCGGAGTTACTGTTGGTGTCGGTGTTGCTGATATTACAACATCGCAACCTTGCTCTGTTGAAATATTATTATGCACTTGCACACTATCGCCAAAAATATCTGCCAAATACCAAATCGCACTACAAAACGATTGAAACTCTGGAGTTATTGGCATTTCGCTTGGCGGTGTTGGTTTTGGTGTTGAGATAATTTCACAATTTGGCAAAGTTATGCTATTCCCAAAAATTACCGATACAAATTCAATTCCCTCACAATAAGAGTTTAAATTCGGAGTTATCGGCATTTCGCTTGGTGGTGTTGGTTTGGGTGTTGGTTCGGTAACTTCACACCCATTTTGAATTATCACACTATTGCCAAAAACTTCAGCCAAAAGAGTAATTGCATCGCAATATGTATCAAAACTAGGAGAAGTCGGCATCTCTTCTAGTGGTGTTGGAGTAGTATCAGCAACTAAAAGAGAACTCAAAATTAAAGATGAAGTTATTATATTTTTTATTTTCATTTTCATCTCCTAAAAACAGTATTGTTTTACCCATAATGCACCCAAATATGGAACTTTTTCGCTTGTATTCCAGCTATCATTTATATTGTCATAATGAAATGTGATTGGATAACAATTTAGCTCTCCTGATTCTACAGATGAAGAAGATGTTTTTTCACTATATAAATCACTCCAACTTAAACCCTCTTTTGTTTTTGAAATGCCTATTAATAGCCATTCAAAATAATGATATGAATTTTTAATTAAATCAAATTCATCTATAATTTCATTTCTATTAAGGTAATAAAAATAAAATTCAAATTCTTTAAAACCACTACTAAGTTCCCTATCTCCTTGAAGTTTATCATAACCTGTTATATCAGTTGTCAATATCCAATAACCACTATATGCATTTAAAGTTGATGGATTTAATGTCCAATTCTCACCAGTCAATGGACTATCACCATATCCCCAAACAATAGGATTATTTGGAATATTTTCTATATTCACACTTCGTTTATCTGGCACACTTATCATACTCCATTTATTTGGCTGTATAACTTGCGATAAATCGATGGTTTTGTCTTGTTCGATAAGTTCGATGTTCCAATTTTCATAGCCTCGTGTATCGTAAATTGCTCCATCTTCAGAGAGTAATAAGTGACTTCCATAATAATGGCTGGTAGGTTTAAATATAGAAATAATCTTTGGAGTAGTTAAATTAAACTCTTTTGGGGATTTGAGACAAGCCTCTGAACCACAATATGTGTAAATATCAGCTGTATCAAATCCTAAATAATTATTAGAACCAAATCCATAAACTTTACCATCTTTATCGAGCAACATAGATTTAGCAATGTTAAAGCTACCACTAACCGAAATAGCTGTGATATTATCCTCTCCAGCTACTACTATTTGAGTTGGAGTATCTCTATCATTCGCATCTCCAAGCCCAAGTTGTCCGTGGTCATTACGACCAACACTATAGAGTTTGCCCTCTTTGTCTAGCATTAGCGAGTGAATATAATAATCAACTTTCGATAAAGTAATAGCTGTAATGTTATTTTCACCCGTTGGTTCTGGTGTTGGTTCTGGTGTCGGTTCTGGTGTCGGTTCTGGTGTCGGTTCTGGTGTCGGTTCTGGTGTCGGAGTTCCTGTTGGCACTGGTGTTGGTGTTGGAATTCCACTTGATGGTGGTGTTAGTGAGTTACCATTTACAATGTAAAGTTTATTATACTTATCCACAATATAACCATTTTGAATAGCCGTAATATTATTTTCTCCAGCTTCAAAAATTTGTGTTGCTATATTGTTTTTAGTTTCATAAATTTTTCCATCTTTATCAACTAGCATCGAATTAGCTTCACCAGCATAAATAAAAGTGATATTTGCTATATCAATCTTTGTAGGTAAAAGCCTAATATCGGTATCTCCTAGCCCAAGCTGACCACTACCATTTAATCCAAAAGCATACACATCGCCCTCTTTATCAAGTAGTAATGAGTGATATTCTCCTGCTGAAATAGCTGTGATATTATTTTCTCCTGCTACTGCTATCTGTTTTGGCTGACTTAACTCACTTCTATCGCCGTGACCTAATTGTCCATAATTATTGCTTCCAACGCTATAAACTTTACCATCTTCGCTTAAAAATAGTGTATGTCCATCATAACTAGAAATTTGAGGTAAAAAGCTAAAGATTAAATATTTTCGCTCTCTATCGCCGTTTGTGATGATTAAATAATCACCTTTTGCTAAATTACCTGAAGTTTTTTCAACTCCAGCCAAACTATAAACTTTGGTAGTTGCATCTGTAGGAATTGATAAATTTGAGATAAAATCAGTTAAACTAACCTCACTAATAGGAGTGTTTAGTGCAAGTAGATTGCCGTTATTTTCGATAGTGTATTTACTAGCAAAATTATAATTTAAATGAGTGTCTCCCCCAAAAACATTTCCAACTAAAATAGTTGAAGCTACGATTGATAAAATTGAGCTCTTTTTGAACATTTTAAGTCCCTTTGTATTTATTGTTTTTCATTAAAAAAATTAATAATACAAAAATGAAACTTAAATAGTCTTAAACAAAAAAAAAAAAATGAAATTAATTTCTTAATATAATAATTTTTTAAGATTTTATTTTTCGTATCTAAAATGTACCATTTTAAATCTTTCTCCCATTATTCTAGGGTCAATCAAAGTTTTTATCTTATTTATTTCTCTTAAGTAAATGTTTTGAGGCACTTTTATTTTTAAAATATCAAGTAATTCTATCAATCCAAATTCAACTAAAGCTACCATTTGAGTTGCATAGTTTATTTTTTTAATATTTTCTCTCTCAAATACATCGATTAAATGAGCAAAATTTACATCATAAGTAATATCACTTTTTTTATAAACATCTTTTAAATTTAATTTTTCATCAAAAAGTGGATAAGTTAAATGTTTTTGATAAACTCTAATTGAAAACTCATTTCGATGATTTAAATCACCATAATCAAATGAAATAAATTCAAATTTTTTAATATTTTCTTTTATTGCTTTTGCAAACTCTTCAAAACCAACAGAAATTTCACCTTTTTCAATATTATACTTTTTTGAAATTTCTTTTAACTCTTGAGCCATCTCTTTTTCAAATATAATTTTTTCATTTTCAACAGTTGCCATTTTATCTTTATAAACCAATTCACAAGGAAAAGCATCAAAAATTTCATTTGCAATAATAAAATAACTATCGCCATTTAATGAACAAAAATTTTCGTGATGAATTAACTCAATTTCATCTGCAAAAGCTTCCTTAAAATACTCTTTTTGAGCTTTTCTTAAATGTTCAAATGGTTCAATAATTGAAAATTTCAAAGTTTTTAAAAGTTCAGGTCTTAGAGTGTTAATAAACTCGATTATATCAGCCAAAAAATAACCTTTATGAGCTCCAATTTCTAAGATAATTGAATTTTCACTTAAAAACCCTTCATCAATACTTTTTATAAGCCTTTTTGCAATAGCACCACCGAAAAACTTTGAACTACTAACAGCAGTGTAAAAATCGCCCTCTTTTCCAATTGCTCTATAATTTGTATAATAGCCATCTTTTCCATATAACCAATTGTTAAAAAATTGACTAAAATTCATTTATTCTCTTTAATATTTCAATAGGTTCATTTATCACATCTTCGCTATAATCACTAAAACCCCAATTGACTAAAATATATTTTATTCCAGCACCTTTTGCTGAAAGTACATCTTTTTGACTATCTCCAATCAAAATAGTTTTCTCTTTTGAAGAGTTGAAATTTTCCATAATTTTTAAAACCATCTCTGGATGAGGCTTTGGGTGCTTCACATTATCAACTCCCATAATTACATCAAAATAATCATAAATATTTAAATGTTTTAACATTTCTATCGCATAAGAGCTAAAAGCATTTGTAGCAATTGCTAATTTTTTATTTTCATTTGCAAGAGTTTTTAAAACTTCATCTATTTTAGGATATAGTTCAATATCTTTTGTACAATTTTGCATATAATACTCTTCAAAATAGCGACTTTGTTCTTGGCTAAACTCTTCGCTTTCATATAAATATTTTGCAACATTAATATGTGGAGTATTTATATATCTTAAAATTTCATCTTTTGGTAATTTTGATAATCCAATATTTTCTCTTACGAAATTAATCGAATTTGAGATAACTTTTGAACTATCTATTAAAGTTCCATCCATATCAAAAATAATCGTATCCATTTTTCTCCTAATTAAATTAAAGAAAAGAGGATTTTAGCCTCTTTTCTTTTTCGCGTGACCTTCGATTATAAATCGTAGTGCATTTAATTTTATAAATCCAGCTGCATCTTTTTGATTATAAACACTATCCTCTTCAAATGTTGAAAATTCAGCATTAAATAGTGAATTTGCACTCTCTCTACCAACTACGATTACATTTCCTTTATAAAGCTTAAGCCTTACTAATCCACTTACCATAGTTTGAGATTTATCGATTAGGGCTTGAAGCATTTCTCGTTCTGGCGAAAACCAAAAACCGTTATAAATTAATTTTGCATATCTTGGCATTAATTCATCTTTTAAGTGAGCTGCCTCTTTATCAAGTGTAATTGACTCAACCGCTCGATGAGCTTTTAGCATAATCGTCCCGCCTGGAGTTTCATAACATCCACGAGATTTCATTCCAACAAAACGATTTTCAGCAATATCAACTCTTCCAATTCCGTGTTTATTGCCGTATTCATTAAGTTTTGCTAAAACTGAAGCTGGACTTAGTGCAATGCCATTTAGTCTGACAATATCACCTTTTTCAAATTCAACTTCAATATATTCAGGCTCATTTGGAGCTTTTTCAGGCGAATTACTCCATTTCCACATATCCTCTTCAGGCTCATTTGCAGGGTCTTCCAAAATTCCACCTTCATAAGAGATATGAAGCAAGTTTGCATCAGTTGAATAAGGAGATTTTTTACCACTTCTATTGATTTCAATTCCGTGTTTTTCAGCATAAGCTAAGAGTTTTTCACGAGAGTTTAAATCCCACTCTCTCCAAGGAGCTATAATTTTAATATCAGGATTAAGCCCCAAATAGCCAAGCTCAAATCGAACTTGGTCATTTCCTTTTCCCGTCGCACCGTGGCTCACGGTGTCTGAATTTGTAAGTCTTGCAATTTCAATTTGTCTTTTTGCTATTAGTGGTCTTGCAATCGAAGTTCCAAGCAGATATTCACCCTCATAAATTGTATTTGCCCTAAACATTGGATATACATAATCTCTTACAAACTCTTCTTTAAGGTCATCAATAAAAATATGCTCATCTTTCACTCCAAGTGCTTTTGCTTTGCCTCTTGCAACCTCAACCTCTTCACCTTGCCCAATATCAGCTGTGAAAGTTACAACTTCGCATTTATAAGTATCTTGAAGCCATTTTAAAATGACACTAGTATCAAGTCCGCCAGAATAAGCTAAAACTACTCTTTTTGGGTTCATTTTTTTCCTTTTATTATTTTATTTTATTTTATTTAACATTTACAAGTTCTATTTAATATCAATTTCATAACAGCCCCATAAGGGATAACTAAAATTGAAAGTCCAATTACTAATAACCACTCATTTATATTTAAAGGCGTTGTTTTGAACACTTCTCCACCAAATGTTACAAGTAAAATTTGTAGTGTAAAAATAAGTGCTATTACATACGAAAATAAACTATTTTCAGAAATATGAGCAAAAATATTTAAGCCTTTGCCTCTTACATTGAAAGCATTAAACATATTTATAAATATGAAGAAGCTAAAGAATGCAGTAAGTAATTTTTCACTCTCAACAAAATGCTCTTTTAAGCCTATTAAAAATGTAAGTGAAGCCACAATGACAAATATTGCCGTAAATGTGATGTTATAAAGCATATATTTATTAATTGGATGTGCTCCTCTGACTTTAGGTTTTTCTTTCATATAAGCTCTAAGTGCAGCTTCACCTCCAAGTGCTAATGCAGCCAATGTATCCATAATTAAATTAATCCATAATATTTGAATTAAACTAAAAGGCATTTCATAACCGATAAATGGACCAATTAAAGCAATCGCAATTGCAGCAAAATTAACACTTAATTGATAAACTATAAATTTTTGAATTGAATTATAAATCGTTCTACCATAAAGGATTGATTTTTCAATAGAAGCAAAATTATTATCTAAAATTACGATATCTGAAGCTTCTTTTGCAAGTTCAGTTCCATCACCCATTGCAAATCCAACATCAGCTCTTTTTAGTGCTGGAGCATCATTTACTCCATCGCCAGTCATTCCAACTACTAAATTTAACTCTTGAGCAACTCTTACAAGTCTTGATTTATCCGTTGGTTTAGCTCTAGCTATAACTCTAACATTTGCTAATATTTTCTTTAATTCATCATCGCTTATTTTTTCTAAATCGCTTGAAGTTAAAACAACTTCATTTTCACTTCTTAAAATACCCGAATCTTTTGCAATTGCTCTAGCTGTTTCAAGATTGTCTCCTGTTATCATAACTACTTGAACTCCGGCATCTTGAGCTTCTTTAATCGCTGGAATTGCTTCAGCTCTAATTTCATCTCTAATAGCCACAATTCCAATAAGTGTTAAGTTTTGTGGTAAAGTTGGAACTTCTCCCTCAATATCTTTTATTTCATTAGTTGAAGTTGCAAATGCGATAACCCTCATACTTGCTTGAGCCAAAGTTTTTAATTTTTCGCTAAAACCATCTCTATTTATTGAAGTTAAATTTCCATTTTCATCAATATAAGTACTACAATTTGCCAAAATAACTTCAGGAGCACCTTTTATTAAAGTCGCATTTATGCCGTTACTTACTAAATGAGCGCTAAATTTCCATTCACTATTAAAATCAATTTTTGATAAAACTTTGCAATCTTCGGCTTCTGTTATGTGTTGTGAAACATAATGCGATAAAGCTTGGTCAGTTTGATTTCCACCGATAACTTCGATTGTTCCATCGCTATCGTGAACTATTTTTGAGCTTGAGCCATTTATAATTGTGTGAAGTAGCGGACTTGAAATTTTTTGAGGAATATTTGAAAATATGTCAAACTCTTTTAAATCTCCTGCGATAAATTTCACAACTTCAAGTCTTCCTTTTGTGATAGTTCCAGTTTTATCGCTAAATAAAATATTAAGTGAACCAGCTGCTTCAATTCCTGTTAATTTTCTAACTAAAACATTGTCTTTGATTAGTTTTCTCATATTTAAGCTTAAAACCATCGCAATCATCATAGGAAGACCTTCAGGTACAGCCATAATAATAATAACAACAGCTAAAGTTAAAGCTTTTATAATATTTAAAACAACACCCATATAATCACTATTCCAAGCAACTACTAAACTATCAAGTGAATACTCATAAGTATTTCCAAAATATGCTAAAGAGATAAAAATTGAAGCCACATATGCAAAATTTGCAATAGAGTGAGCAAGTCTAGCAAGTGCTACTTTTAGTGGTGCTTCTCTTGTATCTTCAAAAAGTTCTTGCGATAACTTTCCATATTCACTCTCTGAACCAACTGCATCAACTTTTATAATAAGTTCACCCTCAACTAAAATTGAACCTCTAAAAACTTTGCTTGGTGAAAGATATGAAGTATCACTACTGTTTGCCTCTGCATCTTTTGTAGCTAATTTTGACTCGCCATTTAGTGAAGCTTGATTAACTTTAGCTTTACCTTTTGCAACAATTCCATCAGCAGGAATTACATCCCCAGCTTGAATTAAAACACAATCACCTTTTACTATGTCGTTTATATAGACATTAGAGACTTTTCCATCTCTAAAAACTTTACAAATAATACGACTAGCTTCCTCTTGAAGTTTTCTAAATGAACCTTCGCTTTTATGTTCACTTAAAGTTGAAACAAGCACAGCAATTGCGATTGCAAAGAAAATTCCAATTCCCTCATAAGGTGAAGCGTGTCCCATAAAAGCAAATAATAAAGTGACAAAAAGAGCCACAATCAAAATAATAACCATAGGGTCTTTTAAATTATTTGTTAATCTATCTAAAAAAGTTACAATTTTCGCATTGCTAAGAGTATTATCTCCCCATTTAGCTTTTGACTCAGCTACCTCACTTGAACTTAATCCCATAGTTGCATTTACAACATCTTCATTAGGCATCTTTTCTCCTTAAAAAATTTCTATTTTTTGGTTCCAAATAGTTTTAAAAGCTTTGGGAAAGGCTCTTCATCTGTATAAATTTTTACAAATCTAATTGCATTTTTCTTAAAATGTGCATAAAGTTTTCTATCATTTTCTATAATAGCCTTCTTATATTTTTTTGTTGTATTTTCATTTAAATCACCCTCCAACATAGTATTATTTTCAGGGTCAACTAAACTAATAAAGCCTAAATTAGGTGGATTTTCTTCCAATCTATCTCTCACAATTATAGCTATTACTTCGTGTTTTTTATTTAAAAGTTTAAAATCAACTTCTCCAAAAAAATCTGAAACTATAAAAGTAAGGGATTTCCTTTTTACTCTATTTAGCAATGTATCTTTCAAACTTTCATAATTTACTCCTTTTTCAAGTGGATTAAAATTTAAAATATCTTCACTCATTTTATGAACACTAAATAGTTTTTTACTAGGTTTTGTATAAGAGTAGAGTTTATCAGCGAAGATAAATGAGCTAAATAAATCGGAATTCTTGATAGCTGAATAAGCAATTATTGCCGATATTTCAGCAATTAACTCTTGTTTAAATTTTTTTGTACCAAAGTAAGTACTTCCATTTAAAATAGAAGCTACAACAACATTAAGTTCTCTCTCTTCACGAAAAAGTTTTACATAAGGTTTTTGTAATTTTGCACTAATAATCCAATCTATCTTTTTTACATCATCTCCAACTTGGTACTCTCTAAGCTCAACAAAATCATAACCTTCACCTTTGAAAATTGAAGCATTATTTCCACTAATTTCACTAAAAACCGACCTTTTAGTTTTTATTAAAATTTTTTTAAGTTGCATAAAAGTATTCCTTTTGACCTCAATATTTTTGATAAATTATACTAAATTCACATTGTAAAGTAACTTTTTTGATTAAAAATTTTGTGCTAAAAGTGAAGAAGAGCCATTAATTAAAATGGCATATTGAATTATTTTAAAGTAGAAATATATTCAGCTAGGGCTTGTATTTTTTCGTTATCTAAAGCTTTTACTTGAGCAGTCATTGTGTTTTTCATATTCCCACCATAAGTTCCATCTTTGTAGCCATTTAATTTATTTATAATTTCATCTTTATTTTGACCTTTGAGAAGATTTGAAACATTTAAGGCTTTTTTATCGCCATTTTCTCCGTGACAACTTACACAAGTTGAATATAAAGTTTTACCGTCTAATGAAGTTGTTGTTACTTCGGGTACTGGAGTTGTTGTACTCTCTCCTGTTTTTGTTTTTTCATTATCGCTACAACCAATCATAAATAGCACTAATGCACTTAAAATTAATGTTTTCATAAAAGACTTCCTTGTTTATTTAAAAGATAAAAATGTAGATTTTTAAGAAGTAAAAAAGCAAATTAGTTTTAAAACTAATGGCTTTTATTTAAATTATTGTAATTTCTCTTTTTCTTCAGTAGCTTCTTCTTTTTTATCATCTCTTAAATCATTTGAAATAGCTTTTGTAGAACTATCTAAATCTTCAGAAACTTCAGTAGTAGAATCTCTTAAATCATTTGAAATTGTTTTTGTAGAATCACTCATATCATCAGATACATCAGTAGTAGAATCCCTTAAGTCATTTGAAATTGTTTTTGTAGAATCTCTTACATCATCAGAAACTTCAACTGAAGCATCTTTCATATCGTGAGAAACTGCAACAGCACTATCTTTTAAATCTCTTGTTGCCATAGTTGAGCTATCTTTTAAATCTCTTGAAGTGTTAGTAATTGAATCTCTTGTATCTTCAGCCATTTCAACCGTAGAATCTCTTAAATCCTTACTTACATCAGTAATTGAATTTTCTCCACTTTTAACTGTTTCGATTTCACTAGTTTTAATATCATCAGACACTTCAGTTGCTGTATCCTTCATATCACGGCTAACATTTGTAGTCGTTCTTTCAGCACTTTTACTAACTTCAACTGCACCATCTGTAATAGTTTTTGTAGCATCTTTAGCATCGTGGCTCATCTCAACCATACCATCTTTCATATCTCTAAACATATCACCAAAACTAAAGTCTGCTGATAGAGAAGTAGCAACCGTTATACTTATTACACTTGTTAAAAATAACTTTTTCATCTTATATATACTCCTATAAAGTTTGAGGTTCAATTATAATTATATTTTAATTTGCTTATATAGTCAAGGGGATAAAAAGCAATTACTTCTTTTTGTCTCCCCAATTTAATTTTTCTTTTAATATGTTGAAGTAATTTCTTTCGCTTCTATGGATTAATTTGACTTTTTTCTCTGCTGATTTGATAGTTACGATATCATTTGGATTTAATTCAATCACATCTTGACCATCAATTATCATCACAGCCCCAATTGTATCATCGATTTTTAAATCTATTTCAAACTCAACTGGCAACACAAGCGGTCTTTGAGTTAATGAGTGGGGACAAATCGGAGTTATAATAAAAGCTTCAGTCAATGGAAATACTACTGGTCCACTTGCTGAAAGATTATAAGCTGTTGAGCCTGTTGGAGTTGAGATGATTAAACCATCGCCATAATATGTATTAAAACAGTGATTATTTACAAGTGCTTGAACATTTACCATTCTTGAGAGAACTTTTCTGTTTATTACAACATCATTAAATGAAATCATTTCTCTTCCATTTATTTGTGCTTGTATTACCATTCTTAAATCTATTCGATATTTATCAGCTTTTAGTTTTTTGATAAACTCCTCAATTTCATCTGGATTTATATCGGTTAAAAACCCTAGTTTTCCCATATTAATACCAAGAATAGGTTTATTATATTTATAACTTCTTCTTGCTAGTGAAATTAGTGTACCATCTCCTCCTATCGAAACTAATAAGTCACTTTTTTCACACATATCTTCAAACTCTTCTCCATAAATGCCTATCATTTTAGCACTCGTACTATCAATTAATACTTCAATTTTCTCTCTTATAAACACTTCTTTAATCTTAAAAAAATAATCTTTAAGTTCAGGCGTTAAAGGTCGAAGTACAATTCCAACTTTTTCTATTTTTGTTAATTTTTCATTAGTATCTACTATTTTCATTTTCTAATCTTATCATATTAAGTTTAAAAAATAAAAAAAACACATAACATAATTATTCAATCATTTTTTTATGCTAATTGTAAAAATAGATTTATTGTCAATCACATCAAGTTCAATTTTACCATCAAAGCTTTTTTCAATGATATTTTTACACATATAAAGTCCAATTCCTGTCCCTTTGCCCTCTTCTTTTGTAGAAAAGTATGAATTAAAAATTTTATCTCTAATTTTTTCAGGAACTCCTCCCGCATTATCTTCAATAATAATTTTAATTTTATGTTTTTTATCTTTTGTTTGAATTTTTATCTCTTTTTGTCTTTGTTTAGAAAATTTTAAATCTTCAAAAGCATCTTTTGCATTCGATAAAATATTAATTACAACTTGTTCTAACTCATTTTTATATCCAGTCATCTCAATCTCTTCTAACTCAAATATAACCTTTATATCTTTATTTATAAGTTGAGATTCTATCATTGAATAACTTTTTTTAATAAGTTCGCTTAAATTAAACTTTATACTCTCTTTTGTTGGTTTAAAAAAATTCATAAAATCATTTATCGTTTCACTCATTTTTTGAGTTCGCTCTATTATTGAGTCTAAATTTGATATTAAAATTTCATCACTTAAAATTTCAAGCTCTTTTTTGATTTTCAAGTCAGTCGAAGCCGAAGAGATTGCAGTTAATGGTTGTCTCCATTGATGAGCTATATTTCCTATCATTTCGCCCATTTGTGCAAGTTTACTTTGTTGAATTAAAAGCTCTTCTTGTCTTTTTTGAGTAAATAATGCTCGTTTTTTGTCAGTTATATCAACAATAAATTTTACTTGAAATTGCTTTCCATCGTCTCTTAAAATTCTATCAACTGTCACAAATGTATAAATACTCTTATCATCTTTTCGTTGCATTTTAATCTCTGATGGCAAATCATCACTTTTAAATTCAATAAAATCTTTAAACTTTTTTTCTACATCTTTTTTATGCTTTTCTGAAATAACTGTTAAAAAATGTTGACCTATTAAATCTTTTTTAGAATATTTTAACATTTGACAATATTTTTTATTCACTTTTACAAATTGCCCTTTTTCATTGATAATACAAATCCCAATACTAGCCTTATCAAAAAAACTCGAAAGTAATTTTTCATTCTCTTTTAACTGTTTTTGAGCATTTTCTTGTTCAGTTATATCTTGAATTAAGCCATAAATCTTAACACTTCCAATCTCATTTTTAACCGATGTTCCTATTATATTTATAGTTGCTATCGATTTATCGGCTTTTATAATTTTACATTTATGATTTAAATATTTAAAATTTTTAAATGATTGATTTATAGTAATTAAAAATTCATCTCTATCTTTTTTTGGAATAAAATTTTCAACTATAAAATCAAAACTAAGTTTTGTTGTTGGATTTAATTTAAGCAGTGAATAAAACTCATCAGAACAAGTTAAAGTTTTTTCTTTTAGCGAATATTCCCAAGTTCCGATATTTGAAAGTTTTTCGACCTCTTTATAAAGTTTCTCTTTTTTTTCTAATTCTTTAATTTGATTTTCTAATATTTTTTGTCGTTTAGTGATTTCACTTATTGCAAATTGTACATCTTTATCTAAAATAGTTTCTTTATCCATTTTTTTAATTTCCTTTTAAATATTTTAAATTTAAAACTTTACAATAGATTTATAATTAAATGATTACTTAAATTATATATATTTAAATATCTTGATATATTTATATATTTATGATAAAATTTTTTAAATCTATAAAAAAAGGCAAAAAATGAACATAAAATTTAAAGAAAACTCTAACGGCTTTAGTGCAATAATTTCTGGAGTTGATAAAAATCTCATTACTACAAAAGTAAATGAGTGTAAAGATGGAAATTGTAGTTGCAATTGTGATATTGAAATTATGAATAAAATTGAAAATGTAGAAGTTTTAGAAATTGATGGCAAAACAGAGATTAAAATCACTGGCGAAGTCACAAAAGAAATGTTGGCACCTATGATGGAGGAGTGTTTGATAAAATGAAACAACAAATTTTAACAAGAGTTATTTTTTTAAATATCATACTTGTAATAGCTGAAATTATCGCTGGAATTTATAGCCAATCTATGGCACTTTTAGCTGATGCTTTTCATAATTTAGGCGATGTTTTAGCTTTATTTATCTCTTTGATTGCCATAGTTTATGGAGCAAAAAAATCTAACGATACAATGACATTTGGATACATAAAAGCTGAAATGATGGCGGCATTTATAAACTCAATGTTTTTAATTGTCACTATGATTTTTATTTTATTTGAGTCTATAACTAGGTTTTTTGAACCAACCAAAATAGATGCACCAATTGTTATTTTTGCTTCGTTGATAGCTCTTATTGTCAATGGTTTTAGTGCTTGGCTTTTATCAAAAAATCATTTAAATCATAATCACGAACATAAAGATTTAAATGTAACTTCAGCTTATCTTCATATGTTTGGTGATGCCGTAATTTCACTTAGTGTTGTGGTTGGTGGATTAATTATTTACTTTTTTGATATAGTTATGATTGATACGATTTTGTCAATTATATTTAGTATTTATATCATAAAAGAGAGTTTAGGAGTTTTAAAAGAGTCGTTTTTATCGCTAATGGACTCAAATGGTGATAATTTAAATGAGATAAAAGAGTTGATAATAAATAATGAAAATAAAATTTTATCACTTCACGATTTACATCTCTATCGCCCAAACTCAAAAGAAATTTATGGTTCTGTGCATATTGTTTTTAATGATGATTTGAAACTTAGTGAAATTGAATTTATAATTGAAAATATTAGAAATAGACTTTATCAAAAAGGAATTACTCACTTTATAATTCAACCAGAAAGCCAAAAATATAATAAGTGTGAAAAAGCTGATAGTTGCTATACTCATATAATTGCTCATCAATAAATTTTTAAGGAGTTTTTTTGTTTTCAAAATATTTCAAAAAAGAAGAATGGTTTAGTAATATAAAAGCTGATACACTCTCTGGGCTTGTGGTTGCACTTGCACTTATTCCTGAAGCGATTGCATTTTCTATTATTGCTGGGGTTGACCCAAAAGTTGGGCTTTATGCCTCTTTTTGTATAGCTGTTATTATCGCTTTTGTTGGTGGAAGAGTTGGTATGATTAGTGCAGCAACTGGTGCTATGGCTTTGCTTATGGTAACTTTAGTCAAAGAACACGGACTTGAGTATTTACTTGCAGCTACGATTTTAACAGGAATTTTACAAATACTAGCAGGTTATTTTAAGCTTGGTAAATTTATGAGTTTTGTGCCTCGTGCAGTTGTCGTTGGATTTGTGAATGCTTTAGCGATTTTGATATTTATGGCGCAACTTCCAGAATTAACCAATGTTACTTGGTATGTTTATGCACTCACGATTTTGGGACTTGCTATAATTTATCTATTTCCATATATTCCCAAAATTGGCACGATTTTACCCTCACCTCTTGTAACAATAGTCGTTATAACTTTGATAGTAGTTTTATTTAATATTGATGTACGAACAGTTGGAGATATGGGTCAGCTTCCTGATGCACTACCGATATTTTTACTTCCTAATGTGCCACTAAATTTTGAAACACTTCAAATTATATTTCCATACTCTATTTCACTTGCAATTGTTGGACTTTTAGAAAGCCTTATGACGGCAACAATAGTTGATGATTTAACCGATACAACAAGTGATAAAAATAGAGAATGCACTGGGCAAGGAGTTGCAAATATTGCTAGTGGTTGTGTGGGCGGAATGGCAGGATGTGCGATGATTGGGCAATCAGTTATAAATGTAAAATCAGGTGGTCGAACAAGACTTTCAACTTTTTTAGCTGGATTATTTTTGCTAATAATGGTCGTATTTTTAAGTGATATAATTTCAATTATCCCAATGGCGGCACTTGTGGCTGTTATGATAATGGTTTCAATTGGGACATTTGATTGGAGTTCAGTTAAAAAGCTAAAAACTCTTCCATTTTCAACAAATATAGTAATGCTCTCAACTGTCGTTGTAGTTGTTTTTACTCACAATTTAGCACTTGGAGTATTTGTTGGGGTGCTTTTAGCTTCACTATTTTTTGCAAACAAAATCAGCCACTTTTTATATAAAGAAAGCACTTATGATGAGCTTAGCAACACAAGAGTTTATACAATTGTAGGACAAGTATTTTTTAATAGTTCTGATAAATTTGTAGAATTTTTTGATTTTAAAGAAGTTGTTGAAAATGTTGTGATAGATTTATCAAGAGCTCATTTTTGGGATGTTTCAGCAGTTTATGCACTTGATAAAGTTGTGATTAAGTTTAAAAGAGAAGGTGCTAATGTAAAATTGATAGGACATAATGAAGCTAGTCAAACAATTATCGATAGATTTGCAATTCACGATGACCCAAAAGAGATAGAAAAAGTAATGGGGGGACACTAAGATGATTATAGCTTGTGTTGATGGTTCAATTTACTCAAGTGCAGTTGTTGAGTATGGAATAGAGATAACAAAAAGGTTAAATAATCCTTTAATGCTTTTAAATGTGGTTAGACATTCACATAAATCAAGCAAATTGGATTTGTCTGGAAATATTGGACTTGGTGCGAGAGAGGACTTACTTGAGGAACTTTCAAATGAAGAAGCAAAAGAGAGTAAAACACTTATACATAATGGTAAAGAAATTTTAAAAGAGTTAAAAGAGAAATCTCTTGCAAATGGTGTAAACAATCTTTCAACTATGCAAAGGCACGGCGAACTTTTTGAAAATTTAGTTGAGTTAGAAAATGAAGCAAAATTGATTATACTTGGACTTAAAGGTAAAAAAAGCGAAAGTGTGGAGTTTGCAGTTGGTGAGCAAGTTGAGAAAATTATAAAAGAGATAAAAGTTCCAATAATGCTTATAAATCAAAAGTTTAAACCTATCAAAAATGTAATGTTTGCTTATGATGGTTCAAGTAGTTCAAAAAAAGCTTTAAGTAAAATTGTAAATTCTCCAATGCTAGGCGATGAAGTTATTAGACATATTGTAAATGTAAATAAAAACACTCAAAAATCTAAAACTCTCTTAAATGAAGCAAAGGAGATTTTAAAAGAGAGTAATATTTTAACAAAATTTATCTCTTTAAGTGCTGAGCCTTTGGCGGAATTATTGAACTATCAAAGTGAAAATGAGATAGATGTGATGGTTATGGGGGCTTTTAGTCATAATAGCTTAAGAAGTGCTTTATTTGGAAGTTTTACTTTAAAAGTATTAGCAAATACGAAAATACCGTTAGTTTTATTGAGATAAAATCAGAAAAGGGGAAAACTTGAATTATGCAGAAGTGTTAAAAGAGTTTGAAAATGCAGAAAATTTGGGTGGTAAAGCTTGGCAACATTCGATAAATTTGGATAGTTGGAATCAAGCTGTAGTTAAAGATTGTTCTATCACTTGTTTTCATTATCAACAAATGTTAGAGTTACTCTTTAAACATACTTTAGAAGTAAAATCCAAATTGAGTGCATATCCTAGAAGTCATAAATTGCATAAACTATTAGAAGCAGTAATAGAGCTTACTGAATTTAAAACAGATAAAGTTAAATACACTCCATATTTAAACTATATTACGGTTTGTGCTGAAGAGTATAGATATAATTTTGATTTGGATTGTAACGATTATTTTGAAGCTCAAAATATAGTAGATAATTTATTTTTGGAGTTAATTAGTTTTTTAAAAGAAAAAAAATCTTAAAAAAAAAGTGCTTTTATAAATGGAGTCTTATAAATGAAAATTTTTAGTTTTTTAATAATTTGTGGTAGTTTGATTTTCGCAATTGATTACTCTAAAATGAGTGTAGATGAGTTGTTGAATTATAGAAATAACACAATAGCAAGTGAAATTTCTATCATAAACAAAATACTTTATAACAAAATTTCAACAATGAGTGAAAAACAGTTGAATGAGTTTTATAAACCAATAACTCAAGTACAAGTTGAAAATCCTGATTTAATGGGCTGTGAAGACCCATATTGTAAAACACTAGATAAGAATAAATAAAACTAAACTTTCTAATATATATTTAATTTATGTTATTAATTAGTAATCATATAAAGATATAAATATATCTTTATATATTATAATAAAGGGTAAATTATGGAACAAAAAAAAGTCAAAGTTTTGTTTGTGTGTATTCACAATAGTGCGAGAAGTCAAATGGCAGAAGCTTTTTTAAATCATCTTGGAAATGATAAATTTGAAGCACTTAGTGCTGGGTTTGAACCACGAGATATAAATCCATTAGCGATTGAAGCGATGAGTGAAATTGGAATTGACATATCAAATAATAAATCTAAAAGTGTATTTGAAATGTTTAAAGAGGGTAAAAAATTTAACTATGTGATAACTGTTTGTGATGAAGGAAATGCACAAAAATGCCCAATTTTTGCAGGAATTGTAAAAAGGCTCCATTGGAGTTTCAAAGACCCATCAACTCTAAACGGCACAAAAGAAGAAGTAGCAAAAGAGATGCAAAAAATCAGAGATGAGATAAAAAGCCATATCACAGGCTTTATAAATGGGTATGAAATCTATTTAGATGAGATGAAATTAAAAGCAATTGGAGGTTAAATGAGCGAATTTTTAAAATCAATTTCAGCATTGAATGATGAGACAAGAGTTTTAATTTTAAAGTTTTTATTAACTTATGGAAAAAGTTGTGTTTGTGAGCTTGAAAGCTCACTTGAAATGATACAATCAAGACTTTCAAGACACTTAAAAATACTTAAAGAGGCTGGATTTTTGGAAGTAAATCGTGAGGGAGTTTGGGCATATTATTATATTTCACCTCAAAGCGAACTTCAAAAAAATTTCTTAAATGAGATTGAAAATTTAAATATTTCACTTCCAAAAAAAGTTGAGGCTTGTGAAATAAAAGGCAACAAATGTTCTTAGCAAGTTCTATATTTTTAGTGACTTTGATTTTTGTAATTTGGCAACCAAAAGGTTTGCAAATTGGCACAACGGCGATTATCGGAGCAATTGTAGCTTTGGTTTTTGGAGTCGTAAGTTTAAATGATGTAGTTGTTGTAACAGATATTGTATGGGATGCAACTTTGGCTTTTATCGGCATAATAATCCTCTCAATGGTGCTTGATGAAATTGGTTTTTTTGAGTGGAGTGCTTTGAAAATGGCGAAACTTGCAAATGGAAATGGGCATAAAATGTTTGTCTATTCGCTCATTTTAGGCTCAATCGTTTCAGCACTTTTTGCAAATGATGGGGCTGCACTTATTTTAACTCCGATTTTACTAGCTAAAATGAGGATTTTAAAGTTAAATGCCAAAACTATCATCGCTTTTTTACTTGCTGGAGGATTTATTAGTGATAGTGCTTCACTTCCTTTTGTGTTTTCAAACCTCACAAATATCGTAACTGCAAACTATTTTAATATAGGATTTATGGAGTATTTATCAAATATGATTATTCCATATTTAGTTAGCACATTTATTTCAATTGTGGTTTTATGGTTGGTTTTGCGAAAAGATATTCCGCAAAAAGTTGATATTGATTTGCTTAAAAATCCCGATGAAGTATTAAAAAACAAAACTCTCTTTTATTTTAGTTGGTTATTTTTAGCTTTACTTTTGAGTGCTTATTTTATAGGTGATAAATATAATCTTCCTATCTCAATTTTTGCACTTGGTGGTGGGCTTTTATTTTTATTTATTGCAAGTTACTTTAAATCAGCAAAAATTTGGCTTACAATCAAAACAGCACCTTGGCAAGTTGTATGGTTTTCGATTGGGCTTTATATTGTAGTTTATGGGCTTAAAAATGCTGGATTAACAGACTATTTAGCTTCAATTTTACATAGTTTAAATAGCCAAAACGAGACAATCGCAATTGTTACAACTGGCTTTATTTCAGCTTTTTTAAGTGCAATTATGAATAATATGCCAACAGTTATGATTATGGATATAGCTTTAAGCGATGTCGGTAATCAAGCGATGATTTATGCAAATATAGTTGGATGCAATCTTGGTCCAAAAATGACACCATTTGGCTCACTTGCAACACTACTTTGGCTTTATGTTTTAGCACAAAAAGGGGTAAAAATTAGTTTTTGGGAATACTCAAAATTTGGGTTGATTGTCACTCCGCCGATATTGTTGATAGTTTTATTATCGATTTTGATTTAGTAGATATTTTTTGTTAAAATATTATGTGGAAATAAATTAAGGATATAAAAATGGAAGAAGAAAATAAAATATTTGAAGATGATAATGCTACACCAGATGAAGAGTTAGAAGAACCTAATAAATAGGAGGCTTGTTATTCAGCCTCACGATAGAGCTATTATTGATATTGCTAGAATGATAGATGATAAGGATATTATATTAAAACCTCCATATCAAAGAAATTATTTATGGGATTCAAATGGATAGAAAAAAACATCTAAATTAATAGAGTCTGTACTTTTATGTACCAATTTCAGTAGTATATCTTGCTGAAGAAGAAGATGGTTCATATAGCGTAATAGATGGTTATCAGAGATTAAATACTTTATATAGATTTTATAAGGATAAATTTGCATTGAAAGGATTAGAAACATTAACCGAATTTAATAGACTTCTTTCAAAACTAAAAAAATTTGGATAAAATAAGTGTATGAGTAAATATGAAAAATTAGAACAATTAAATGATGTAAACT
>DZAZ01000037.1 GCA_022729755.1 Helicobacter cetorum
ATTGAACTTAAATTAACGGCTAAATTCCCTCATATCACGAGTGTGGATAAATTCCCGCGATACCTTCAACATATAATTCCAGCTGATAACACTAGAATTTTAGATAGCTCAAGAGTTAGAATGGGAGCACAATTAGCGGCAGGAACCACTGTAATGGCGGGAGCTAGTTATATTAACTTCAATGCAGGAACTGAAGGTGCTGTTATGGTTGAGGGTAGAATTAGCAGTAGTGCTGTTGTGAAGGCTGGGGCTGATGTTGGTGGGGGTGCTTCAATTTTAGGTGTGCTTAGTGGAACAAGTGGCAATCCTATTACAATTGGACAAAATACACTTCTTGGAGCTAATTCAGTTACGGGTATTCCACTTGGTGATGGGTGTATTGTAGATGCTGGAGTTAGTATTTTAGAGGGTACAAAAGTTACAATTTATGATAATCAAATTCCAAAAATCGAAGAGGTAAATCCAGAATTTAAATCTAATGGCAGAAGTGTTTTTAAAGCCTTAGAGTTAGCAGGATTTAATGGAGTGCATTTTAGGGCTGATTCTGAAACTGGACAAATTGTGGGTTTTAGAAGTAAAAAAGAGATTAAATTAAATGCTGATTTACACTAAAAATCTAACTCACTTACATCCTTAATATTATTTAAAGTTAAATCGATAGTTTTGATTTCAATAATAATATTAGTATCTTTTAAAATAGATTCCTCTTTTAATATTTGAGAATCTATTTTTAAATCCTCTTCACTTAAAATTATAAAATCATCTCCGTGCAATCTAAATAAAAGTTTATTTAAATACCTGATTTGTAAATACTCTGCAAAATCTAATAAAATTTCATCGCCTTTATTCCAGCCATTTTTACTATTAAAAGTTGAAAAATTATGAAGTAAAATTAAGTTTAAAACTTTATATTTTTTACTCTCTTTGTTATTCATTAGTATAATTTGCAAATAAGAGATATTATAAGCCCCAGTCAATGGGTCACTAAAAAAGTATGCAAATCTTTTAGTTTCTAATTCAGTTGTTGGAAATTGGTCAATTGAACTTATCGTATCGACATTTGATAGTGCTTTTCTTGCAATTTTTACAACTTTAGGATTAAATTGCATTCCTGATAATTTTTCTATCTCTTCAAGTGCCTCATCTTTTGTTTTACTTCGTTTATAAACTCGATTAGTTGTCATTGCATCAAAACTATCCGCAAGTGCCATAATTGCCGAAAGCTTTGGAATATTATCATCACTTATTCCATAAGGATAACCCTTACCATCGTATCTTTCGTGATGATATTTCATAATTTGAGCTAACTCTTTATATAAATCTATCTTAATTAAAAATTCATATCCAGTTAAAACATGACCTTTAATTAAATCGTACTCCACATCGTTTAATTTACTAGGTTTAAGCAAAACTGAATCAGGAGTTGCAATCTTACCAATATCGTGAAGAATTGCCGCTTCTCTTAGCATTTCAATCTCTTTGGTCGAACAATCTAACTCTTTTGCTAAAAGTACACTATATTCAGCCACTCTTTTAGTATGTCCAGCTGTGTAAGTATCGCGTTTTTCAATCATATCTACAAATGAAAAAATTGTCTCTTTATAATTTTTAATTTTTTCTTCTTGAATTTGAGTCATCTTTTTAGATAAAACCATAGCTTCGACACTTTCGCTTAGTGTTTTCATTAAATTTTTTAAATTAATCGGCTTTGTAATATATCTATTAATCCCGATATTTATGGCTTCAAATAAAAACTCTTTATCGCTAAAAGCAGTCGTAATAATTATTGGTATAGAGTAGTTAAGCTTTTTTATCTCTTTTGACATCGTAAGTCCGTCCATTATGGGCATTTTTATGTCTGTTATAACGATGTCAGGAGAATTTTGTATAAATGTTTCCAATGCCTCTTTTCCATTTTTAGCCACATAAACTTTTTTTGCAATTCTAGTTAATGACCTAGTAAGAACATCCCTAATTTCATCTTCATCTTCAACATAAAGAATAGTTATCATTTTTAAGTGTTCTTTTTCTTGCTCACTAATCATTAAAATTACCTCTTAAAAAATTTTTCTTATTATATCCTAAAATTATATTCAAGATTTGAATTAACAAACTCTTTTTTCTATTTTATTTGAAAGTTTAACCAAAACATCATAAGTAACAGTATTAAATATTTTCGCTAATTCTTTCGCATTCTCAAATAAACAAACTTCATCTGCTTCACCCTCAATTGAAAGATTATCCATTGAAACTTTCCCTAAAACCATTTTGCCACATTTAGTTTTAAATTCTTGATTACTTAATCTAAAAAATCCATCAGCATAACCAATATCATAATTTGAAATAACCATATCTTGGTTTGCTTGATACACTCCACCATATCCAACTCTTTGATTTTTTTTCAAAATTCTAGTTGAATTTTTTTGAGCAAAAAGCGATAAAACTGGCTTTAAATTCACATCTTTAAATAAATATTCATTCTCGATATAACCATAACTTGCAACTCCAACTCGTATCAAATCTCCAAAATTTGAATTAAGCCGAAAAGTTGTAGCTGAATTTGCAAAGTGAAATTTTGGCATTTCAAAATTATATTTTTTAATTAATTTAATAGATTGTATTTGTATCTCTTCAAAATTTTTCTTTTGCCAAAAAAGTTCGCTTGAAAGTTCATCAGAACTCCTAAAATGGCTAAAAATTCCCTTTAAATTTAACTCTTTTTTATTTATTTTTTTAAAAGCTAAATCCAACTCACTTATATTAATCCCATTTCTATGCATTCCACTATCAATTTTTAATTCAACATTGCTTTTATTTGGGATTTTTTCAATATCTGAAATATCATTTATACTAATATTAATATTATCTTTAAGTTTTATTTTTGGAATATCAGCTAAAATCAAAACTCTTTCAAATAAATTTGAAATTAAATTTGCTTCATTTATATCCCTAACTACGGCATTTTTTATTCCAAATTGATTGGATAATTTAGCCATTTGCATAATTCCGTGACCATAAGCATTATCTTTTAAAACAATCGAAATTTTACTTTTATCTTTTATGTGATTTACAATTTGAGTTAAATTGTGAAAAAAATTTGAAGAACTTAAGAGAATAAAAGACATAAAACTACCTTTTTTAATAAAATTGTATCATTTTTTAACTATATATTAAAATATAAAGTTGTAGAGTTTAAAGAAAAGGACATAGATGAAAATAGGCTTAATTCAGCAAAAATTTCACGGTACAAAAGAGGCAACGATTAATAAAACTGTGAAAATGATAAAAGAAGCTAAACAAAATGGGGCTGAACTTATCTGTTTACAAGAACTTCATACAAGTGAGTATTTTTGTCAAAGTGAAAATAGTGATAACTTTGATTTAGCCGAAAATTGGCAAGAAGATAAGAGATTTTTTTCAAAAGTTGCAAAAGATAATAAAGTAGTTTTAGTTACTTCACTATTTGAAAAAAGAGCAACAGGGCTTTATCATAATACTTCAGTTGTATTTGAAAAAGATGGAAGCGAGGCGGGAATGTATCGTAAAATGCACATTCCTGATGACCCCGCTTTTTATGAAAAATTTTATTTTACTGAAGGAGATTTAGGTTTTAAGCCGATTGAAACAAGTGTTGGAAAACTTGGAGTTTTAATTTGTTGGGACCAATGGTATCCTGAAGCTGCTAGATTAATGGCATTATCTGGAGCTGAAATTTTAATTTATCCAACTGCAATTGGGTGGTTTGATGAAGATGAAGAGAGTGAAAAAAATCGTCAACTTGAGGCTTGGATTACAATTCAACGAGGACACTCTATTGCAAATGGTTTGTATGTGGTTGCGATTAATCGAGTGGGATTTGAAGAGGATAAAAGCAAAGTGCTAAAAGGTATCAGATTTTGGGGAAATTCGTTTGTATCAGGACCTCAAGGGGAATTTTTAGCACGGGCAAGTAGCGATAAAGAAGAGGTTATAATCGTTGAAATTGATAAAAAAAGAAGTGAAAATGTACGAAGAATTTGGCCATTTTTGAGAGATAGACGAATTTGTGCTTATGGCGATATTTCAAAAAGGTTTATTGATTAAAACCGCTTTTTGCCTCTCTTTTTTAGCTGTATCTTTTTCTACAAAAATTTTCTCTTTAGTAAAAGGATTAAGTTCACTATAATACATCACACTTGCATAAGTTAGCGGAGTTGGAGTGTAAATTTGGACTTGTTCTGGGTTTATTTTTAACTCTTTTTTAGTGAAATTTTTAAGGTTTTTCATATCAACCTCTTTACAATTTGGATAAGCTGCAATTAAATAATATGTCAAAAATTGTTTTTTTTGATTGAGTTTATCAAAGAGGTTTTTGAATTTAATTAACACCTCTTTTTTTGGTTTTCCCATAAGTGAGAGAATATTATCTTCAGTGTGTTCGGGGGCGATTTTCATTTGACCAGAGATGTGATGAGTTAAAATCTCCTTTAAATACTCCTCTCCATAAAGCTTATCTTCAAGTATCAAATCATACCTAATTCCAGAGGCGACAAAAATTTTTTTAATACCTTTTATGGCTCTAAGCTTTTTTAGTAATTCAATTTGAAGTTTATGATTTGGTTTTAAGCTTTTGCATTTATTTGGAAATAAGCATCGCTTACTCTCACAAGCACCTTTACTTAGCTTTTTTTCGCACTCATAAGCATACATATTAGCACTCGCACCTCCAACATCTAAAATATTACCTTTAAAATCACTATATTTTAGAAAACTTTTAGCTTCATTTAAGATTGAGGTTTCACTTCTACTTTGAATTACTCGCCCTTGATGAATTGCAATCGCACAAAAATTACACTCGCCATAACAACCACGATGAGTTGTGATTGAAAATTTTATCGTCTCAAGTGCTTTTACAAGCCCATCTTTTTTATAAAATGGATGCACATCTTTCTCATAATCCAAATTATGCACCTCATCTAATTCGCTTTGAGTTAAAATTCTACTTGGTGGATTTTGGATTAAATATCTATCATCTTGTTTTTGCACTAAACCTTTAGCTGTAATTGGGTCGTTATTATTATAAAATAGATTAAAAGCATCGATAAATTTAAGCTTATCTTTAATTACTTCATCATAACTAGCTAGTTCTAAAAAATCATCTTTTTTCTCTTTTGCAATATAGCAAATTCCATTAATATCCCTAAAATCTTGCTTATTTTTAAGTTTTTCTGCAAGTTCCAAAACGGCAAGTTCGCCCATTCCATAAACCAAAATATCAGCTTTTGCATCAAATAAAATTGACTTTTTAATTTTATTAGACCAAAAATCATAATGAGAAATCCGCCTCAAACTCGCTTCAATACCACCTAAAACTATTGGAGAAGTATCTTTAAAATATCGTCTTATTAAATTTGAATAAATTAAACTCGCTCTATCTGGTCTTTTATTATTAATTCCTGCTGGAGTATAATCATCGTTTTTACGAAATTTTTTAGTTGCTGTGTAATTTGCAACCATAGAATCAACACTTCCACCACTAACTCCCCAAAATAGCTTTGGCTCACCAAGTCTAGCTATATCATCACTATTAACATTTGGTTGAGCGATAATTCCAACTCTATATCCAGCATTTAGTAAAACTTTACCAATAACTGCAACTCCAATATAAGGCGAATCGATATAACTATCGCCCGTTATGAGTATCACATCTAAACTTTGCCAATTTAATTTTTTTAACTCTTCTTTTGTGGTTGGGAGGAACATTTTTATAATTCACTTTTTATTAATGCAATTATCTCATTTTTTATAAATAATAAATTTTTATAAATTTTTTTTAAATCTTCAATTTTACTACTATCAAAATTTTCACTTACATAATATTGATATTTATTTTTATTAATTTTTTCTAATATTACAAAATTCCAAATTGCACCGACAATATAAGCTCCTTTGATAATATTAAAATTATTTAATTCAATTGCACTTATAAGTTCTGCAATTAGTTGAGGTCTTGGGTCATCATTTGGAATTGATTTTTTAAACTCTTGAATAAAAAAATATGGTTTTTGTGGAACTTCTAACCCTTTAGCTATCATAAAATCTGCTCTTCCACTTAGTATAAAATTTTCAGTTTTGTATGTTAACTTTTCATCATAAAAATCCCTAATTCTAAATTCATCTAACTCAAAATTTACCATATTTAAAATAGGAATTATAATTTTAGCTTTTAAATCCTCTTCGTTATAACTCTCTATTTTTCCGCTATGTTTGCGAATTAAACTCTCTAAAATATTTAAAATATTATCATCAAATTTATAAATACTATTATTAAACCAACTATCAAATTTTTTAATATTTAAATTTTTTTCAACTTCAAAAAGAGTATTCAAATCGTTAAAATCAATTTTTGAAAAATTATAAATTTTTGATTTTTCAAGTTTTAATCTCTTTAACTCTTCAATCTCTTCTAAAGTTAAGTTTTCTAAAAATTGCTCTATTGACATTTTTTAATTCACTTTCCAACTAAAACTATAATTGAATGTTCTTTTACAACTATTTCTCTTTGATTTTCTAAAAATTTCTCATATCCGATATCGAAAATATCCTCGTTTTCATCGTATGTATTCACACTTAAGAACCATCTTCGTTTTTTTAGTTTTGGGATTTGAAATTTCAACTCTTCAGTGTGCATATTCATCGCCACATAAATATGATTATCTTTAACAGTGCCATCTTTTGCATGTTTTCCACAAAGCATAAAAGCAAAAACTCTACTTCCATCGCTAAAATCACTCTGCCAAGCTTGTGTACCGTGAAAAGAGATATCACTATATCCACTCCCAATATAATCACTTCCTCTAAAGTGCGATTTTCCCCTAAGTACTGGATGATTATTCCTAAATTTTATAATCAATTTTGCAAATTTAAAAATATCAGCATTTTCATTCAATAAGTTCCAATTTAGCCAAGTTAATTCACTATCGTGACAATAAGCATTATTATTTCCATTTTGGCTTCTACCCATCTCATCGCCCATAAGTATCATAGGCACACCTTTGCTTATCATCAAAATAGTTAGTGCATTTTTTATTTGTCGTTTTCTTATTTTATTTATAAGTTTATCTTCACTTTTCCCCTCAAAACCCCAATTGTAGCTATTATTGTGATTATCGCCATCTAAATTATTTTCTCCATTTGCTTCGTTATGTTTTTGATTGTACGAAAATAAATCATTTAGTGTAAATCCATCGTGAGAAGTTATAAAATTTATAGTTGCATTTGGACCTCTATAAAAATATAAATCAGGAGAACCTTGCACTCTTAGGGCTAAATCGCTAGTGCAACCAAATTCAGATTTTAAAAATCTTCTAATTGTATCTCTATATTTTCCATTCCACTCTGCAAATTTCCCATAAGCTGGAAAGTTTCCGACTTGATACAATCCACCAGCATCCCAAGCTTCAGCAATTAATTTCGTTTTGGCTAAAATAGGGTCATTTGCAAGTGCTTCAAGAAGTGGAGGATTTGAGAGTGGTACTCCATTGCTATCTCTTCCCAAAATCGAAGCTAAATCAAATCTAAATCCATCGATATGATATTCACTAACCCAGTATCTAAGGCACTCTAGCACCATATCCCTAACCACGGGATGATTACAATTTAGAGTATTTCCACATCCTGAAAAGTTTAAATATCTCCCATCAGGTGTCATCATATAATAAATTTTATTGTCTATGCCTTTGAATGAAATTATATTTCCTCTCTCATCGCCTTCGGCCGTGTGATTAAAAACCACATCTAAAATCACCTCTATATTATTTTTGTGCAACTCTTTAACCAAACTTTTTAACTCATTCACTTGCCCACCATTTTGCCCATCAACTGCATATCCAGCTTTTGGTGCAAAAAATCCAACCGTACTATATCCCCAATAATTAATACTCCTCTTACTATCGGGGTTAAACCTTACAAATTCAAGCTCATCAAATTCAAAAATAGGCATTAATTCAATACTATTTATGCCAAGTTCTTTTAAGTATGGAATTTTTTCTATTATTGCACTATAAGTTCCTCTATTTTTTACATTCGATGAAAAATGTTGGCTAAATCCTCTTACGTGCATCTCATAAACGATAGTGTCTTCTATTGGAATATGTGGAAAAACATCATTTTCCCAATTAAATAAATCAAATAATATTCCTGCTCTCATTGAATAAAATGAGTAAATATTGCCTCTTTGCCCCCATTTTGTATTGCCATTGATTACTTTTGCATACGGGTCAAGTATAATATTATTTTTGTTAAATAAATGTCCATCTTTTGGTGAGTACTTACCGTCTAAGCGAAAACCGTACTCTATATTTTTAAAATCTAAATCAATAATTTTCATAGTATAAACATTTCCAATTTTATACTCATCAAAAAAAGGAATTTCAATAAATGGCTCTTCCTCGCCTTTTTTAAATAAAACTAAAACAACAGAAGTAGCATTGTGAGAAAAAACAGAAAAATTTACTCCTTTATCTTCTTTGACATTACTTCCAAAAGGAAAAGGTTTTCCTCTTGTTATTTTATAATTACAACACTCCTTTATGCTATTCATATTTTCGCTTTAAAAAATATCGTACTAAGTGGTGGAAGTGTGATTTCTATCGCATAATTTCGATTGTGAATAAAATACTCATTTGATTGCACTCCTCCAAAATTTCCGCGATTATTTCCGCCATAAATTGCACCATCACTATTAAAAATTTCTTGATAATAAGCTTCTTGATTTACTCCTATTTTATAGTTATTTCGCTCAATTGGTGTAAAATTGCAAACTATCAAAATCTCTTCATCATCGCTTTTTCTCAAATAACTAATAATACTATTATCTCTATCACTCACATCAACCCACTCAAAGCCTCTTTCTTGCTCATCATATAGATGAAGTGCTTTTTCATTTTTATAAAGATGATTTAAATCTTTGATAGTTTTTAGCATTTTTGAGTGCATTTCATACTCAAGTAAATGCCAATCCAAGCCCTCTTTATAATTCCATTCAATAAATTGAGCAAACTCACACCCCATAAATAAAAGCTTTTTTCCAGGGTGAGAAAACATATAAGCATACAAAGTTCTTAAATTTGCAAATTTATCGTGATAAAAACCAGGCATTCTACCTATTAGTGAGCATTTACCGTGAACCACCTCATCGTGAGAGAGTGGAAGTAAAAAATTTTCGTGAAAAGCATACCAAATACTAAAAGTTATCTGGTCTTGAGAATATTTTTTGAAAATTGCATCTTTTGAGAAATATTTGAGTGTATCGTGCATCCAACCCATATTCCACTTAAGATTAAATCCAAGTCCACCAAGATATGTTGGTCTAGTTACCATTGGCCAAGCTGTTGACTCTTCAGCTATCATTAAAATATTTGGATGATTTTTAAAAGCTTCTTTATTTAACTCTTTTAAAAATTCAATTGCTTCAAGATTCTCATTTGTACCATATCGATTTGGTATCCAATCACCCCCACCTCTCGCATAATTAAGATAAAGCATAGAAGCAACTGCATCAACTCTAATCCCGTCAATATGGTATTTTTCAAGCCAAAACATAGCACTACTTATTAAAAATGCCTTTACTTCATTTCTGCCAAAATTAAAAATCGCACTTCCCCACTCTGGATGAAAACCTTGTCTTATATCTTCGTGTTCATAAAGTGCGGTTCCATCAAACTTTGCAAGTCCGTGCATATCTGTAACAAAATGCGATGGAACCCAATCAAGTATTACTCCAATATCATTTTGGTGCATTTTATCCACAAAATACATAAACTCTTCAGGTTCACCAAATCTTGAAGTTGGAGCAAAATATCCTATTGCTTGATAACCCCACGAGCCTGAAAATGGAAATTCAGTTATCGGTAAAAGCTCAATATGAGTAAAACCACTCTCTTTAAGATATGGCACTAGCATATCAGCAAGTTCGCGATAACTAAAATAACTCTCTTGGTCAATTTCATCTTGAGTTTTGCCCAAAGTGTTGAGTTTTGGTTTTTGTTTACACGAGCCTAAATGAACCTCATAAATCGAAATTGGAGCATTTAAAACATTGTGTTTGTTTCGAGTTTGTATCCAAGCATAATCATTCCAGTGATAATCAAGTCTCCAAGTTTTAGAAGATGATTTTGGAGCAACTTCCCAAAAAAAGGCATAAGGGTCACTTTTTTCCTCTTTAAAATTCTCAAAATGCGACTCAATATAATATTTATAAACACTCCCCTCACTTACTCCCTCAACAAATCCTTCCCAAATTCCAGAGTCATCTTTTCTAAGCTTCAATGAATGGGCTTTTCTATCCCAATGATTAAAATCTGAAATTACACTCACATATCTTGTATTTGGAGCCCACACTGCAAAATACACACCTTTTTTACCTTGAAATTCACAATGGTGAGAGCCGAGTTTATCAAATAATCTATAATGAGTTCCCTCTTTGAAATAATAAATATCTTCACTTGAAAGTAGCGAAAAATCGTAACTTATTTTAAATTCCATTTTTAACCTTTATTTTATTTTTCAATCCAAAAACCATCACCACTATTAATAAAATTAATCTCATTTTCTATTTTTTTCCATTCACCATTTTTAAATGACCAAATAGTTTTTATACTATTTAAAATATTCTCATCAATCACTCCACCAACTAAAGACCAACCACTACTATTTAAATCTTCTAATTTTAAACTATATTGATTACCATAAAATGCTAATTTCAACTCTTCGTTTGAATTTAGCCAAAAACCTTCATTTGGTGAAATTGTTTCAGGATTTTCTAACCATTCACCATTTCTATAAACTAAAATTTTCTCATAATTACCTAAAATAGCCATATCTGAAATGCTCTCACTTGTTGGAATAGAGAGTAAATTCCAACCTTTTTTTATATCTAAAATCTCATCAGCAAGAACTTTTTCTATCCAAAAACCACTTCCTAGATTAATTGATTTTAAAGTTTTTGAGTTTGACCAATTTCCATCTTGATAGCTATAAATTTCTTTTATTTTTTCATCTCTTAAAAGAGTATTAACATCATCAATCTTTTTACCACTTCCAACTAATGCCCATTTTTGCGATATATGTTTTAAATCAGGAACATAACTTTCACCAGTAAAATTAATATCTTGACTTACATTAGATTTTAACCACATACCCTCACCATAATAGATTACATTTGGATTTTTAACCCATTTTTGATTTTTATAATTCCACACAACATCGTAATTTCCAAATATAAACTTATCGCTAATATTCTCTTTAATTGGAGCAGAAATTAAATTCCAACCTTTTTTTAGAGTAACTTTTGCATTTTGAGTTGTACTTAAATCAAGCTCAACACTTTTTAGCTCAAGTGCGGCTAAATCATAAACTTTATTCAATTCCATTTTAGAAGTTTTAGCTTCGCTTATAATGGTAGCATTACCTTCAATCAATTTTATACTTCGCTCACCGCTCGAATTTATGCTCTCTTGAAACTTACTAGCTTCATTTTCAGGAGTAATAATAATTTCATTAGCTACTCTTAAGTTTGAACTTTTAAATGAGAATGAACCTCTAGTTGAATATGTAACTTTTAATTTCTCTTTTGTAGCTCTAGCATTAGAATTTTCTATAACTTCCACTTTTGCATCGCTAAACTCTTTTCTAACTGAATATGTAAGTTTTTTAGCTGTGGTTTTTAAACTTCTTGAATTTTGATTAAAACTGAATATATTAGCTGTAACTTCGCCGTTTTGTTGATTTGCATTTAAAGTTGTCTCTAAACCTTGCTCACTTAGTGTTGCACTAACTTTTCCATTACTTTGAATTAAACTTTTATTAGCTTTTATACTAAACTCTCTTCGGCTACTTTGAAGTACTCTATTTTTATTATCAAATGAAGCTCTTGTGCTAAAAATCGTTTTAATATTTGCTTTACCACTACTTAATTTTAAGTTTAAATTATCATTAAAGTATGAATTCTCTTCAAATCTAGCACTAACTTCAGGAGTTAGCACAACATTATAATTCTCATTTATTGCTCTTAAATTTTCATCTCTTTTAAATGAAAACTCTTTTCTGGTGCTAAAAGTTGATTTAATTCTCCCTAATTTTGATTCGCTTATATCTCTTAAATTTGAATTTACCTCATCAAAAAGTACTTCTAATTTTGTTTTTGATATATCTTTTCTAGTTGAGTAAGTAACTTTTTTAATAGCTCTTTCATTGCCTATATCAACTTCAACATCAGAACTTCCATCAATATTCACTTTCATTTGTGATTTTACTGAACCCTCATTAGTTACAAATTGATTGGTAATAGAGATTGAATTATCAGAATTAACTTTAACTTCTGCATTTTTTGGAGGATTTAACTGAATCGAAGTACCATTTTTATTTTCAATAACTGCTTTTACATCGGCTCTTTTACTAGCTTCAAGCTCTGTTTTAGAATTTTCATTTTCCATTTTTTGAACAATACTACCATCTTGTCTTATTTCAGTATTTGCTTCAATTTCTAGGTTAAAATCAGCTTTTTGATTGTCGGTTGTTTCAAGTTTTACTTTACTTTTTCCATCTTTTGAACCTTCAATTTTAGTTTTAACCTCTTTTGTATCTAAACCTTGAGTAAAAGTTCCATCTTTTTTAACTTCTACTTTTGTACCAGCTGGAGCTTTAAACTCTAACTCTTTTCCATTTACAGTTTTAAGATTTAAATCAACATTTCCTTTAGCAGAAGTGATTAACTCTGTAAAAAATCCGTCTTCATCGGTAAATGATTGTATAATTTCACCACTTTTACCAATTTGAGTAGTAAATCCAGAAGGTATATCTATAATTGTTTCTATTTTTTCGCCAAAATACTCAATTGTAATAGTTGATGTAACTTTATCTTCAAAGAAATTAATTGCACCATAGATTTTATAATCTTCACTTGTTGCATAGTTAATTTCAAATAACTTTCCTCCATCTTCTAATTCGCTCATTATTATATTTTCAAAATTTGGATTATCGATTGCTTTTCCAAATTCATCGGTTAAAAATACAGGAGTATCTAATGGAACAAAATCATAATGTACATCCTCAAACATAACTGGTTCTTCGATGTAAATAGGAGTATTGTAAAAAGATGTATCCTCAATATAATAAGGTGTTGAAGTTGGTTCGTAATATGGTTGATAGTAATAATACGGATTATAAGAGTAACCCATCAATTCTATATAATTTCCTCCTGTTAGTGAAACCATATTATAATGATTTCCTTCGCTAGTTGGCGAGTATATAACATTAATAGTACAACTTTGATTGATTGCTAAATTACAACTATTTTGAGATAAAGAAAATGGTGAAGTTACACCAGCTAAATTTACAATTCCATCTATTAAAGAGTTATTTGTGATAGTTATAGTTTGAGTTGTATGTGTACCTAAATCTCTACCTCCAAAATTTACAACAGGTGGATTTGATACAAAGCTATTATTATTTGAATAAGGCATAAATTGATAAATTTTTGAATAATTACTTCCAACTAAACCAATATAACTATCTACAATATCAGGAAATATCTCACTCTCTTCAGCAATAGGCATTGTATAATAATTTACTAATGTTGAAGGATTATTAAAATTCACCATTTCTAAAGAGTAATAACCATCATTTTCCGAAACAATATATAAAATATCTTGAAATTTTGAAGTAGCAATTTTTCTAACACCACCAAAAACAGAATTATATGTCTCTATAATTGATGGTGAATTAGGGTCAGAAACATCGATTACTTTTATATTCACAGGAGTAAATTCATCAATATAATTCATTGCAAAGAGGTAATTTCCATCATTTGAAATAGCTATTGCATCTACTCTATACATATCACCTAAAAATGCGGTTTTAGATGATAAATTATATTCATCAAAAATTAAAACTCCATTTGTTTCATCTGAAACATAAATTTTATCTCCATAAAATATCACATTTCCTACTGCACTATCATAACTGCCAATAAGTGTCGGTACATAAGGATTTGATACATCAAATGCCATAAATCCTCCACCACTTCCAGAAGTATAAATAACATCGTCACCATCTGAAATATCAGCACCAAATACTGAAGAAGTATAACCACTTGAAACACTTCCTAAATAAACAGGTGTGTAGGGATTTGAAATATCTATTATTTGAATATCACTACCTATTAAAAATAGTTTTGTACCATCATTTGAAAAAATCATTTTATCAGCACAACTATTTATATCTACTTGTGATAATAGATTAAGATTTGTATCAAACACTTTTAATTTATAAGTTCCACTTTCCGAGTATATCGCAAAAATTAAATCTATTGTTTCATTAAAAATTACTGTACAAAAAGCTGAAGTATTAACTTCATTTATAAATATTGGCTGATAAAATGGTATTGGTATGTAATCAGTAAAATAAACTGGCGATACATTTAAATCTAAGGTGTAATTTCCACCTAAATAAATATGAGTTCCATTTGGAGATGAGGTAATATTATGTGTCGTAAAATCGTAATACCACGAATTATTATCATCTGTAATCAACTCTAAATAGTAATCTCCAATTTCACTAAAATTTATATCAAATGAATTATCACTTACATTATTTTCAAATATTACACTATTAAAATAATTTAATTTTATCGTTACAATACTTTTTGTATTTTCAAATAATGAACCATTAAACTCATAATAATCAAAGTTTTCAGGATTTAAATTAATCGTAAAATTACTATCACTAATGTTTATTTCGTGTTTGAACTCATCGCTAAGATTATTATCAGGATAGAGTTTATAATCATTAAAATTGTAAAACCAATCTGTCAGATATCCATTTTTTAATACATAAAATTCAAAGCTAAAATTATTATCAGGATGATAAATAGGCACAGAGTAATTATTTTCGCCGTTTATGATAGTTCTTAAGTTAGTATCATAATCATATACATATAAATACTCATAAATATCACCAACACTTCTAACCACAATTGAAGTAACATTGTGTTCACTTAAATTGACATTTTGTAAACTCATATTTAAATCAATATAGTAATCATCAAACTGTTTCTTTGAAACATCAAAGACAGCAGTCAAATTCGATTCTTCCAAAGTTATAGTTGTGCCACCATAAGTTGATTCGATTTTTTTAGTATCAAAATTATAATACCAAGTTTTATTAGCATCAGTTACAAATTTTAATTTATAACTCCCAAGTTCACTGAAATTTATATCAATAGAAAGTGAATTCGGACTTAAATTTTGTTCAAAAGATGCGAAATTTCCTAAATTAACCAAAATAATATCAGTTACATTTTTTTCATTATTTATTAAATTTCCAAGAAATTTATAATAGACAAAATTACTAGAATCTAAATTGATTGTAAAATTATTATCAGTTGTATTTATTTCGTGTTTAAATATTTCACTTCCATTATTTTCAGGATAAAGTTTACTATTATTAAAATCAAAAAACCAATCCCTTTCTACTCCGTCTTTGGTTATATTTATCTCAAAACTAAATTTATTATTAGGATAATTAATAGGTACATTGTAATTAACCTCACCATTAACTATAGTATTGTTTCCACCTCTATTATAATAATCATAAATAAAAAGTCGCTCAATCGAGTAATTATCGTAAGTATAAGCAAAAATAGAAGTAATGTTATTTACACTTAAATTTACATCTTTTAGAGTAATATTTAAATCCACACTTCCTCTTACTAAACTAATAAATAAAAATAATAAAAATAAAACCTTTTTCATAAATTTATCCCTTTGTTTATAATTCCAAAAATCTCTCAGGTGCTATGTCAACCCCATTTTCCCACTCGATTGTATTTGCATTTAATTTAAAATTTTTAAAATATTCCTCATTTTTTAAAGGTGCAAATAAACCATCTCTTTTTTTATTTGATAAATACTCACTCATATCAACTTCCTTTTGTATAACTTCTTTTTGACCATTATTACTAATTTGCAATGACAAACTCAACTTAAATTCATTTAAATAATATGCTTCTAAAACTCTTACTATCATTTTAATCACACCAAAGTTATAATTATTCCTAAAAACCTTGAAACTTCAGGCATATCTACTCCTTTTTTTATCTCTTAATAAAAAATTAAAAAAACTCTCTATTAAAAGATAGATATAAGAGAAAAACTCTTATATTTTATGATTTTATTGATTTGCTTTGAAAGCTCCGATTGCAAATTTTCCACCTGTTGTTCCAGCTTGAAAACCACCACCAACTCTTTGTGCATTTGTACCAAAAAATTTACCATTACCCTCAAATGCATCAACGATTTCGCCTTTAGTTCCCACATTTCCAGCAAATTCGCCAAATTTAAATCCATCTTGATTTACTACACCATTTTTTACATCTATTGCCCATTTTTCAGCTCCAGCATCAAATCCAATTTTACCATCAACATTTGCTTTTGCAAAATCAAAGTTTAATGCTATATTTCCATTTTTCATTAATTCAGTTTTTGCATTGTCTATTGGATAGTGAACTGTTCCAAAAACTTCGCCATTATAATTAGCTTTTATTCCACTCACGATATAATTATTTATAATATCAGCAGAAGTCATTGCCTCTTTTGAATTAATCCAAGCTCCCATTGCAACAGTATTTAAAACTTCACCCAATTTTAAATCATCTTTCGCCCATAAACCATAGCTAAAATACTCATCATTTCCGAGTTCTTTTTTGCTTAAAGTGATATCTTCAGTTTTATTTGCAACAAAAGCACCATAAGCTATTTGGTCAAATTCATCTTTAAGTTCAAGGTCATTATTAATTAAACCTTGAAAATATGCACTGATTTGTTCGCCATTACTTCCAAAAAATCTATTAAAAAATGTATCGCCTCCTGCAAATCCATTACTACCCCAAAAACCGTTATTATCTACATAAAAACTTGTAGGATTGATAGTGTATTTACCAATTGAAGCCATATCTACATTCCAGTTTTGAGTAGTTCCATCAGGTTTTTTAACATCAAAGTTGATATTTCCAAATAAAAATCTATTTCCAAAATCAAGTGTAAGTTTTACACTATTATTTTTTGTATCTACGATTTGATGCGAATCTCTATAAAAGACTGAACCTAAATATTTACCCTCATAAGTTGAAACTTTTTTAGTTTTAGCTTGACCATCCCAACTTTCAAATACACTCATATTAGCCGTATCAAAGCCCATTTTTTGAGCAATAATTTCGCCTGAAGTTTCACCTTTTTTAATTCCATCTCTCCAAACTTCGATATTACCGTACTCATCTAATGTTAAAACTTTTGATAACTCACTTCCATTTAAAGCAATAAGCTCATCAAGAGTAAACTTTTTATCTTTTGCATAAAATCCCCATCTGATGTCATTATTTCCAGCATTGAAACTATTTGTAACATCGATTGCATTAGCTGTGCCTAATATTGCATCATATTGAGAATTTAGCGAAGCTTCTAAAATATCAAGTGCAGCTACTTTTAAATCATTATCTTTTATTTGAGAAATTTCATCTAAAACAGCATTAAGTTGAGCTTGATTGATTTTCATATCTTTGCCAAGTTTCACACTTTCGATTTTTTTAGTAAGTTCAGCACTAACTTTAAATCCACCCTCAAGCCCTTTTAAATCGCTAGGTTTGAATTTTGTTGGAGTATTTGGCTCCAATCCAGCTTTAACAGTTGTGATTTCTCCTGCTAAAACATCAACACTTCTACCTTCGGCTTTAACTGTGATTGCACCCTTTGTACAAGCAATTTTTTCTTCATTCTCTTCGATTAAACCCATAAAATGAGTTCCTCTAATTCCACAAGTTGCGGTTTTTGTTTGAAGTTGAAAATTATCTCTTGCAACTTTACCGATGTCTCCCGTAATTGCTTTAAAAAAGCCTTTTGAAACTTTTAAGTTTGCTTTTGAGTTTTCTGTACCATCGAATTTATAATCTTCAATTTTAAAAGTTGTATCTTTACCAATTCTAATAACTGTCTCATCTAAAAACATAACTTGAGCTTTCGCTTTATTTGAAGTTTGAATAACATCTTTCTCTTCAACCACTGTTCCATCTTGTGCGATAATTTCTTGATTATCTCGCAAAATTTTTACATCACCTTTAACAGCTGACATTTCGCCAACACTTGCAAAAACCACAACACCACTTGCAAAAATTAAAACTAACTTTTTCATAATCTTCCTCCTTAAAAGTTGATATTTAAATTAAGTGAATATATACTCTTATCGTACATAATAGGAGTATAGTTTGAGTTGTTATCTATAAGATTATAGCTAAACAACAATGAAGTGCTTTTAGACAAATCTTTAGAAGCACCAACTAAATAACTTTTATAGTTATCCTCCCTTTTTGCATCGATATCACTGATGACGTCATCATATAGTGATTTTCTAAAATTATATTGCAAATTGAGGTTAAATAAGTCATCTATATTTTTAAAATAAGATAATTTTAAATTATATAAATCTTTATTTATAAAATTACTATTACTATCACTATTACTTTTTGTTTTGTTTTCATTTAAAAAACTATAACTAACATCAAAATAGTGAGTATCTATACTTTTTGTAAATCCAATTCCAGCCTCTTTTACATCAGATTCTCTTCCTTTGTCTTCATTTTTGTTGTACATTTTTCTTTGAAATTTAAAAAATGTATTAAATGATAAAGTTTTAAAAATCTGTTTTGAAAATTTTGGTGCAATCGATATAGAATCAAGTAAAGAACTTCTACCATATACAATTTTGTCATAAATCAAAGGAATTACAAATTTATAATCCTCTTTTAAATATCCAAGCCCAACATTTGCACTTGTATAAAATACATCATACTCTTTATTGCTTTTGTAGTTTTGGTTATAAAGATTTACACTATTATCAAGATAAAATCCACCTCTCTCACCCAAATCATAAATGTGATTTACACTAAGTGCTTCTTGTAAAAAACTTGCATCTATCTCATCATCAGCCTTAAATCCATCTTTGTCAAGATTAGGATTGCTTGATGCTAAATAATCAAGTAAAACCTCACTTCCAGGGTTCATATTAATATTTGTATCATATCCAATACCAGCAGTTGCAGAGTAGTTTAAAAAATTTCGCTCCTCTAGTTTTTCAAGTGAAGTTAATATTTTTTGAACATTCTCTTTCACACTTTCAGGTGGATTTGAGTCAAGAACTTCGTAAAATTCAGTTTTTGCCTCTTCAAACATTTTAAGCATTAAATAAACTCTTCCAACTTCAAGTTTTGTTCTAATGTGATTTTCATCGTGAATTAAAACTCTCTCATAAGCAACTAAAGATTTATCATAAAGCCCAAGTTCATAAGCACTTCTACCCAAATAAAAGCTAATTTGTGGATTTGATTTATCTGATTTAAATGCTTGATTAAATTTATCATAAGCATCTTTGTAATTTCCACTATTAAAAAGATTTATTCCATCATTAAAATCACCATTAGATGATGCAAACAATGATGAAGCAACTAACAAGCTAACTAACACTCTTTTTTTCATTAGCACTCCTTTTTTTATATCTATTACTATAATACTATTATTAGATAAATAAACTTAAAGGAATTTTATTTTTTGATTTATGAGGTTAAATTGTGTGAATAAAGTGAAATAGTTTTATTTACCATCTTTTCTATTAAAAAATTATCTTTTGCAAATTCAAAGCTAAGCTTAAACTCTTCTTTAACTTCTTTATAATTTTGCATTACATACTTTATTTTTTTATTCAATGCTTCAATATCATCAATATTAACTACAAACTTTTCACCAATTATCTTTTTAATATCAGCTACATCAGTTGAAATCAAAGGTTTATTATAAAGTAAACTTTCAGCAAAAACATACGAAAAACCCTCTCTTTTAGAGGCAATTACAATTAAATCCATACTATTTATATAATCTTGAATATTATCAACCACACCGATGAAATTTACATTTAAATTTAACTCTTTTGCCAAATTTTTTAAATTTTTTTCCTCTTTACCTTCGCCTAAAATATAAAGTTTTGCATCAATCCCACTAAATGCTTTTAATAAAATATCAAAGCCTTTTACATCAACTAATCTCCCTATTGATGCGATTTTAAAGTCTTTTTCAACTATTATTTTTTTTGCACTTTTTAACTCTATTCCATTATAAATAACTTGATGATTTTTACTATTGCAACTATTTTTAATATCTTGCAAAATATACTCTGAAACAGCTATCACAAAATCAGCTTTACAAAAAGCTTTTACACTACTTTTTTTACTGTGAAGTGTGGCTATAAATTTAGCTTTTAAAAATGGTTTTAAAAGTGAGAGCATATAAGTTGCTTTATTTGCTTGAGTGTGAATGATATCTGGATTTATCTTTT
>DZAZ01000038.1 GCA_022729755.1 Helicobacter cetorum
CTTTTGCCACATCTAAGTGAAGTTTTGAGATAAAACCAACTTTTTTATTGTTTATAAAAATATCAGCACTTTGATATGGATGAATTAATTTATTTTCAAAATTTTGCATTTTTTTAAGCTCAAAGTCCCCAATAATCGACGAAATTTTATCAGCAAATGTGTAGAAATCTATCTCTTTTGGTTTAGCCGCATTTGAAAATAACTCTTTCTCCACAAAACCACTAAAAATAAAAGCTATTTTAAAACTCTCTTCTCTTTTTGAATTAAAAACTGAACCTATTTCAAAAAGTTTTACACTTTTTTTACCAAATTTAATATTTTCTTCAACTGCTTTTAATAAATTTATCAAAAGTGTAGTTCTTAGTGTGTTTAAGTCGTGAATTATTGGATTTAAAAGCTCAAGCTCTTCATTTATGCTCTCAAATCCATATTTTAATAAAGCTTCTTTTGAGCTAAAAACATAAGTTATAGCTTCAAAAAATCCATTTGCAATCGATTTTAACCTTATTTCCCTCTTATTTTTAAACTCATAATATTCACTATTAAATCTGTTTGCCTCTTTAAATGTAAATGGAGTTGATTTGATATTATCAATTCCCACAATTCTTACAATTTCTTCGACAATATCTTGTCCACTTTTTATATCGTGGCGAAAATCAGGTACACTTATAATTAAGTTATCATCTTCTAAATCTACATTTACCTTAAAACCTAAACTTTTTAAAATAGAAACGACCTTTGCATTTTCTATTTTTTGACCAATAATATTTCCAATTTTTGAAGCTGAAATACTTAAAACTATTTCAGTTTTCTCTTTTATTAACTCATTTGCACCAGCAAAAAATTCGATATTAAAATATTTTTTCAAAATAAAACAGAGATAATTTATCCCATTTTCAAGATTAGGCTCACTTCCCCTTGAAGTTCTATAATAGAGTTCATCAGTTTTGATTTTGTGTTTATAAATATTTTTTGCAATAATTTCAGGGTCAATATAACTAGCTTCAACTATAATTTTTTCTTCTTCAATGCCTGTTGGTTTTGAGCTTTCATCTTGCGAAACACCGACAATTGATAACTCTTTATCTTGAAAATAAATTGTATCAAATCCTAATTTATCTTTTTTAATTTTTAAATCAACTCTTTCATTATCTGGCTTTGTTAAAAATAAATTATGCTTATAAATTCTTAATACTACACCTGTTGTATATGTTACATATTTTAAAATTGAGTTTAAAATATTTTTATCTTCCTCTTCAACCAAAGCTAATCTTAAATTAATTTTCAATGAAGATTCTAAAGTTTTTAAATTTATTACTTTATAGAGTAAACTTGCATCCATTTCGCCTTCGTGATTAATGTGCAAGACTCTTCCAACTCCAAGTCCTGACTCTTCACCTTCATAAAAATTTATCTCTTTTAAAGGTAAATTAAAAGCAGTTGAAAGTTCTCTTGCGACTCCATAAATACTTAAACAATCGCCTCTATTTGCAGTTAATTCAATCTCTATTATTTCATCATTTAAAATAGGATATTCTCTTAAACTTTTTCCAATTTTTAATTCACCAATAGTAAAATCAAGTACTAAAATACTATTATTTAACTCTGGAAGTCCTAATTCAATTGCACTACAAATCATTCCCTCGCTATCAATTCCACGAAGTTTAACTGGTTTTATTTCAAGTTCATTATTAAATTTTGTTCCAATCGTTGCAACCGCTACATATTGACCTTTTTCAACATTTGAAGCACCACAGACAATTTGCGAAATTCTAACACCCGTATCAACTTTACAAACATTTAATTTATCAGCATTTGGATGTTTTTCACACTCAATTATGTGTCCAATTATAATTCCTTCAGGAATATTAATTGCTCGTAGCGAATCGACCTCAAGCCCAATTGAGTTCAATTTTGCACAAATATCTTTTGTAGATATTTTAGAAATATCTATGAATTCATTTAACCAACTTTTAGTAATTATCATTTAAATTGCTCCAATAATCTTAAATCACCCTCAAATAAAGACCGTAAATCAGGAATTTTATGGATAAGCATCGCAAACCTCTCAACTCCAAGTCCAAAGGCATAACCACTTACTTTTGAATATCCAACTGCCTTAAATACATTATTATCCACAAGTCCACATCCAAGTACTTCAAGCCATCCAGTATGCGAACAAACTCTACAACCATCGCCATTACAAAATATACACGAAATATCAACTTCTGCTGAAGGTTCGGTAAATGGGAAGAAACTTGGTCTAAATCTAACTTTTACATCTCCAAACATATATTTCAAAAAATCCTCTAAAATATACTTTAAATTTGAAAATGAAACTTTATCTTCCTCTTCAACTACAAGTGCTTCAACTTGATGAAACATTGGGGTGTGAGTTAAATCAAAATCCCTTCTAAAAACTGAACCGGGGCTTATTATTCTAATTGGTGGCTTATGTGTTAGCATTGTTCTAATTTGAACTGGTGAAGTGTGAGTTCTAAGAAGTAGGCTATCTTTAAAATAAAAAGTATCTTGCATATCTCTTGCAGGATGGTGTTTTGGCAAATTTAATGCTTCAAAATTATGAAAGTCATCTTCAACTAAAGGTCCAGTTTTAATAGAGAAATTCATACTTACAAAATACTCTATTATTCTATCTAAAGTATCCATTACAGGGTGCAATGCACCTCTGTTTTCTTTTGAATTAAATAAACTTATATCGATTTTATCGTTTTCTAACTCTTTTGATGAGAATTCACTTTCTAATTCTACTTTTTTTAAAGCAATCGCATTTGTAAAAATCTCTTTATACTTATTTAACTCTTTTGCAAAAGCTTTTTTCTCTTCATTAGCTAAATCTTTTAATTTAATAAATCCAATAGAAACAATTCCCTTTTTTCCTAAAGTTTTTACTCTTAAATCTTCCAACTCTTCTAAAGTTATTGCACTTTGAATTTTATCTAACCACTCTTTCAAACTATTTCCTCAATTAGAATAAATTTTATTTAATTGTATTATAATCATCATTATAAAAAGCTAATAAGCTTAATCGTGCTATAATTTTAACATAAATTTTTATTTAATTATCTATAAAATTTAATTATTTTAATTCAAAAAGGAAAGTATTGTTAAAAGTTGCATTAGTTGGTAAACCAAATGTTGGTAAAAGTTCACTATTTAATTTATTTGCAAAAGAAAGAATTGCTATAACTTCGGAAATTGCTGGAACTACGAGGGATTTTAAAAAATCTATTATAACTTTAGGCGAAGAGGATAATAAACACGAAATTGAATTAATCGATACGGGTGGAATTGAAGATAGAGATGAAATGTTTGATATTATCAAAAAAAATTCTCTAAAAGTTGCCAAAAATGCAGATGTAATTCTTTTTATAGTTGATGGAAAAGAGATACCTACTGTGGAGGATAAAAAAATATTTTATGAACTTCAAAAAGCAAATCCCAATATCGCACTTGTGATAAATAAAATTGATAATGATAAAGAGCTAGAGAGAGCTTGGGAGTTTGACGAGTTTGGAGTAAAAGAGTTTTATCCTATTTCAGTTTCACATAATCGTGGCACAATTAAATTAAGAAATTTTATACTCTCACACATTGAAAAAGAGCAAGTAGTTGAGATTGAAAACAGTGAGGATGATGACTTTAATGAGTATTTAGAAAATTTTGATGAAACAGGAGAGTTGCTAAAAGAAGAAAAAGAGCCAACAAATGAGATAAAAGTGGCAATTATAGGGCGACCAAATGTTGGAAAAAGTTCAATCTTAAATGCCTTAGTCGGGCAAGAGCGTTCAGTCGTAAGTCCAATTGCGGGTACAACCGTTGACCCCGTTGATGAAACAATTGAGTATAAAGATAAGCAGATAACTTTTGTAGATACAGCAGGAATTAGAAGAAGAGGCAAAATTGAAGGAATTGAAAAGTTTGCCCTAAATAGAACTCAAAGTATGCTTGAGGGAACTGATATTGCTATTTTAGTGCTTGATGCGAGTGAGAGTTTTAAAGATTTAGATGAAAAGATTGCAGGTTTAGTTGATAAATTTAGACTTGGAGTAATTATTATTTTTAATAAATGGGACAAAGTTCATACAACTTATGAGAAAATTGTAGAAGAGTTTAGATATAAATTTAAATTTTTACATTTTGCCCCAATTATGACTATTTCAGCTACAACACATCGAAATGTAGAGAAATTAAAAGATAAAATTTTGCAAATACACGAAAGTTATTCTCAAAGAATTCCTACCTCAACACTAAATGAAGTTATCAAAGAAGCAACCATTAAACATCCACTTCCTTCAGATAATGGAAAAGTTGTGAGAATTTATTTTGCTACTCAATTTGATACTAAACCACCAAGAATTGCACTAGTTATGAATAGACCAAAATCACTTCATTTTAGTTATAAAAGATATTTATTAAATTCACTTAGAGAGAAGTTTAATTTTGAAGGTGTACAAATTGATATTTTTCCTCGAAAAAAAGGCGAAAGAACCGAAGATAGTGAACTTGAAGATTAAAAAATTACATAGAATTGATAACATTTTTAATATTTGATTTAATTACTTTTTTAACTAAGTCAAACTCTATCAAATTAAAGTTTTGGCTTTTTGTTACAGAAGCAACTATTTCAACCTCAATCTCACTTAAAAGCTCCTCTCTAATTTCGTTAATATCACTTACAAAGTGATTTCCACTAACCAGCAACATAGGTACAATTTGAAGTTTTTTAATATTTTTTTCTTTTAAATTTTTAATTAATGTTTCTTTGATTGCATAAAATGGATAAGCTCCCTCAAGTGAGCAAAAAAAGTTTAACTCATTTATTTCTCTTAAAAATCCACCAACATAATCTATCGAAGTGATGCCACTTATATCAAGTTTAGGAGTTCCGTGAATTATAAATAAATTTGCAATATTTTCTTTTGAAATTTGCTTATTTAATTCATACAAAATTTTAGTTGTATCTTTTGTGGTGCTAAATATTGCATTTGTATATTTTATATTTGAAAGTGAAAAGTGCTTAAAACCTTCAACTGTGGATTTTACTAAATTATGTTCATCGCTTGGAAAGAGATTAATTGAGGTTACAATAATTTTTTTATATCCAAGCATATCAGTTTCAGCTAAAATTTGTGGTAAATTTTTATAAATATTTCCATTTTTAGCCAATTTTTTTATTATCATTTTAGATTGAAATGCTAAGAATATATCATATTTACTAAATTCACTTTCAATAAAACTTTTTAAATCTAAATACTTTTGTTCTTCTATAACTGAACCAAAACAAGATAAAACTATTGCTAAATTTTTATTATAGTGTCTAAATCTTTTCATAAACTACCTTATTTTTTTAAAAAATATTATATAATTTAAAATCAAAAAAATAAAGGAAAGAAATGCACATAGAGGTAGGATTTGTATCAACTGCAAAAGTTGCAATGGCAAATATTAGTTTAATTGGGATTTTAGGTTATTATGCAAAAGAGTTGATTAAAACTCCTTCAAATATAGTAAAAACTATCTTTGCAAGTTTGTTTTTTAGTCTGTTTATGCAAATATTTCATATACCAATAGGTGTTAGTGAACTCCATTTTATTGGTGCAATGCCAATTTATATGATATTAGGATTTATTCCAACTATGTTTGGATTTGCTTTTGGTTTAATTTTACAAGGATTGATTTTTGATCCACAAGACTTACCTCACTTAGCGCTCAATTCACTATCATTAATTATTCCATTAATTACACTTCACTACTTATTTGGTAAAAATATTTTTAATCAAAGCTTAAAAGATAGAATAAGTTTTAAAACTATTTTAAAATTTGATGCAATTTATTACTCTGGTGTAACATTAATGGTTGGTTTTTGGATACTTATGGGGTGGATTGATGGTTTGGTTTCAAATTCAATTACACAATATTTGACTTTTATGGCTTCTTATATTGCAGTTGTTGTAGTTGAGCCAATTTTTACACTTTCAATTTTAAATATTGCTAAAAAATATGAAAATAAAACTTTTACTCAACATTTTACAGAAGTTTCAAAATTAAGAATATAATATTAATTTAATAAATATTTGGGAGAATTATATTGAATTTTGAAATTTTACAAAAATTAAGAATGTTACTTACAAAAAGAGATAAACAATTTTTACTCTTTTTGCTATTTTTTTCTATAATTATTTCAGTAATTGAAACAGTTGGTATTTCAGCTATTATGCCATTCATTGCAGTGGCAAGTGATTTTAGCCTAATTGAGGGCAATAAATATTACACTTTTTTTTATGAATTTTTTAATTTTAATACTTACCAAAGTTTTGTAATAACTTTTGGAGTAATTTTAATTTTTTTCTACATCTTTAGAAGTGTAATCAATCTTTTTTATTTTTATTTACTTGCAAAATTTGCTAATGGTAGATACCATCTATTGGCTTTTAGACTTTTTAGAAACTATTTAGGTTTTTCATACAAGGATTTTATTTCAAAAAATTCATCAAATTTAACAAAATCAATTATCACAGAGGCTAATAGTTTGACTGGTTTAATTTCAAATGTACTTTTAATTTTTTCAGAAATTTTTGTTTTAATTTTTTTATATTCAATGCTTTTATTTGTAAATTGGAAAATAACTTTAATTTTAAGTTTAATATTAATAGTTAAAAGTTTTTTATTAGTAAAAACTGTATCAAAAAGAATAAAAAAAGCTGGAGAAAAAAGAAGTTTTCATCAAGGAAAATTTTATGAAATAATCGGAAGTAGTTTTGGAAATTTTAAAATTATAAAACTTCTCTCAAATGAAAAAGATATTTTAGATAAATTTAAAGAGGCTAGTGTTGGATATGCTGATGCAAATATTACTAATCAATCTCTATTAAACTTTCCAAGGCTTATATTAGAATCAATAGGTTTTAGTTTAATGGTATTTATAATTGTTTACTTAGTTTATAAATACAATTCTGATATTAAGAGTGCAATTCCAATCATCTCTATGTATGTCTTAGCAATGTATAGGCTTTTACCATCAATTAATAGAATTATGAATAGTTATAACAATATTATGTTTGCTAAAAAATCGCTTGATATTATTCATACAGAGTTGATGTATGATATAGAAGAGTTGGGTGAAGATAAAGTAGAGTTTAAAAATAAAATAGAACTTAAAAATATCACTTTTGGTTTTGAAAAAGATAGATTTGTTTTAAGTGATTTAAGTTTTAGTATTAAAAAAGGTGAAAAAATAGCTTTTATTGGTGAGAGTGGAACTGGAAAGTCAACTTTAGTTGATATTATTATTGGACTTTATAAACCAAAAGTTGGTGAAATTTTAGTTGATAATCAATATTTAAGCGATGTTAATATTAAAGATTTTAGAAAAAAAGTCGGCTATATTCCTCAAAGTGTATATTTATTTGATGGAAGTGTTGGTGAAAATGTAGCTTTTGGAAGAGAATTTAATGAAGAAAAGATTATAGAAGCACTTAAAAAAGCAAACGTGTGGGAGTTTTTTAAAGGAAAAGATGATGGAGTTCATACAAAAGTTGGAGAGGGTGGAATACAGCTTAGTGGTGGACAAAAACAAAGAGTAGCAATTGCAAGGGCAATTTATTCTGAACCTGAAATTTTAGTTTTGGACGAAGCTACAAGTGCACTTGATAGTGAAACTGAAGAAAAAATTATGGATGAAATTTATGATGTAAGTGCTAATAAGACTTTAATTATTATTGCACACAGATTAAGTACAATTAGTAGATGTCAAAAAATTTATGAATTAAAAGATGGTCAAATATCTTTAAAGAGTTGATATGAGAAAAATTTGTATAGTTACTGGAACTCGTTCAGAGTATGGGCTTTTACATTCTTTGATGAATGAAGTAAAAAATGATAAAAAGTTACAACTTCAATTAATAGTTACAGGAATGCATCTCTCGTATGAGTTTGGATTGACTTATAAGCTCATCGAAAAAGATGGATTTATAATTGATAAAAAAGTAGAAATGCTTTTATCTTCTGATAGTAGAGTTGGGATTTCAAAATCTATGGGACTTGCTCAAATTGGTTTTGCTGAAGCTTATAATGAGTTAAAGCCAGATTTAGTAGTAGTTCTTGGAGATAGATTTGAGATTTTTTCAGCTGTTATATCTGCAATGATAGCAAGAATTCCAATTGCTCATATTCACGGAGGAGAAACTACTGAAGGTGTGGTTGATGAGGCGATTCGTCACTCAATTACAAAAATGGCACATCTTCATTTTAGTGCAACAAATGAGTATAGAAATAGAATCATTCAACTTGGTGAGAATCCAAATAGAGTTTTTAATGTTGGTGGACTTGGGATTGATAGTATAAAAAATGCAAATTTATTAAGCAAAGATGAGTTTGAAAAAGAACTTAAGTTTAAATTAAATAAAAAAAATATATTTATCATTTTTCATCCTACAACTCTTGAAGAAGCTACAAGTGAGTTTCAGTTTAATGAATTAATTTCAGTAATTGATAAATTAGAAAATACCAACACTATTTTTGTAAAAGCAAATGCTGATGTTGATGGTAGAATTATCAATGAAATGATTGATGAGTATGCAGTCAAAAATAAAAATGTAATTGCATTTAAATCACTTAGACAAGAGTTATATTTAAGTGCAATGCAATATGTGGATGCAATTGTTGGAAACTCTTCAAGTGGATTGCTTGAAGCTCCAACTTTTAAAATTGGAACTATAAATATCGGAGATAGACAAAGAGGCAGAATCCGGGCTAAAAGTGTAATTGATTGTAAACCAAATAGGCTTGAGATAACAAAAGCATTTGAGATTTTATATTCAAATGAGTTTCAAAATTCACTAAAAAATGTGATAAATCCTTATGGTGAGGGTGGTGCCAGTAAAAAAATTTTACAAATTATAAAAGATTTTCCACTTGAGGGGATTTTAAAAAAAGAGTTTTGGGATTTAAGTTGATTGGAATTGATATTGTTTCAATTGAAAGAATAAAAAAGTTTATTGATAAATTTGGAGAAAAAGCATTAAAAAAATTTTTAAGTGAAGATGAGATAAAAATAGCCAAAAAAATTGAAACAATTGCGGGTTTTTGGGCTTCAAAAGAGGCAATTTCAAAAGCACTCAAATGTGGAATTGGAAATGAACTTAATTTTTTGGATATCAAAATTTATAAAGATAGTAAAAATGCACCATATTTTGAACTTTCAAATAGAGTAAAAGAGAAGTTTAATATAAAAGATAGCTCACTTTCTATCTCACACGATGCTGGATTTGCGATTGCAGTTGTTATTATAATTTAAAACATCATTGACTTCTAGTAACATTTTTTAAAATTGTTTCAGTTGAAACTCTTGTAATTGGTATAAACTCTTTTGTATAAATATCTTTATAAACACTATTACCAACTATAAATGTCGTATCTATGGCTTTTGTCATAGCTTTAAAAGTTTTTAAAATAAACTCTTTAAATTTAGTTTGATTTAAAACTTTAGCCATTTTTTCATCTTGATAACTCAAATCCAACTCACAACTTTTTGAATCAAATTCAATTGAACCTTTTGGTAATCTATGAATTCCTATATTAATATTTACATCTAATTTATTTTTTTGAGAATAATTTAACAAATAATTTCTAATTAAATCTTGAACTTTAAGTCCACGTTCATACTTATCATCAGGAATAATTAAGAAACAAAAAACATTATAAGACCATCTTGCAAAAATATCTTCACTAGATAAAATATTAGACTCTAAAATACCTTTTGCAATTTCTTGAATATATCTTTTATCGATGTCTGAATTTAAGTTTTTATGTGTAATTTTAAATGCGATGAAACTTGATTTTGATTCATTAAAATTTAAAGCTGAATTCACTAAAGCTTGAACAAAACCTTCAGCATTTGGTAAACCTGTGAATTTATCTTTAAAATCAAACTCTTTTTTTTCTATTATTTCAGCAATACTTTCAAATACTTTTTTAGATTCGCCTAGTTCACTCAAATCAAAAACATCTTTAATATGAAATAGATAACTTCCTACATTTTGTGGAAAAGATGTGAAAGGAATGAATTTTTTTTCACCACTTTTTTCTATTACAATAGTTTTTAAAAATATATTTGAAAAACTATTAGCAGTTGAACTTTTTAACAAAAAGTTATCTAAATTATTACAAGTTGAAATATCTGAACAAAGTTTTGCAACTTCTATCACTTTTTTTTCATGTAAATCTTCACTCACCATTTTAACCCTTAATACAAAATTTATTTTTTAATTTTATACTAACATCTTTAAATTGAAAAAGTATTAAAAAAAACATATCTTTAATAAAAGATTTAACTTAAATGCTTTATTATTAATTAATTTATTTACTAATATTTAAGAATAGTTTAATATTTTAAATTTTTGAAGGAAATTTATGAAAGTACGAAATATTTCAACAAAAGAAAAAAAGATTGAAAAGGGGGATTTTTTAGTTTCAAAAACTGATACAAAAGGGCTTATAACTTATGGAAATGAAATTTTTATTGAAATAAGTGGATACGATGAAGAGGAGCTTTTAGGTAAACCTCACAACATAATTCGTCATTTTGATATGCCAAAAATTGTATTTAAGCTTTTGTGGAAAACAGTGAGTGCTAAAAAAGAGATTTTTGCTTATGTGAAAAATTTAGCAAAAGATGGGAGTTATTATTGGGTTTTTGCAAATGTTACACCTGACCTTAGTTTAGAGGGCGAAATTAAAGGTTATTATTCAGTTAGAAGAAAACCTACTGAACGAGGAGTTGAGAGCATTAGCCAAATTTATGAACAACTTTTAAGAGCTGAAAAAAGTGGTGGAATTGATGAGTCTGAACGAATATTAAATGAATTTTTAACAAAACAAGGGAAAAGTTATGACGAAATTATTATGTCTTTACAAAAATAAAGCTGTTTTGCTATCTTTATTATTTATGGCTTTTATGGGATTTTATTTAATTTTCAAACAAGATTATATAGTTGCAAGTAGTACTTTTATTGTTTTATTTGCAATTTTTTTATTATTTAAGTGTAGATTTGATGTGATAAGAGAAGATGCACTTTTTCAAAAAATGAGCGATGTTGCACAAAAATTATCAGAGGGAAAACTAGGATATAGAATTACTCATATTGGTAAAGATTCCCCTTTTAAAGATATAGCTTGGACAATAAATAATACACTTGACCAACTTGAAGCATTTATGAGAGAGATACAAACTTCAATAGAAGCTTCAAGTAAAGGGCTAACTCATCGAAATATTTTAGAAGATGGATTAAGAGGTAAATTTTTGCAATCGGCTAAACTTATAGCAACAGGGGTTGAAGCAATTCAAGAAAGTTATAAAACTCAAGAAAGAGGCGAACTATCAAAGTCTTTTCACGGTTTAGGTGGTGGAATGGCTGCAGGACTTGCTATTTTGCAAAATGATTTAAAAGAGGGTGCCGATAATATGGAGATTATCACTCAAAAAGCTATAAGTATTGCAAAAAATTCAAATGCAAATATTAAAGTAGTAAATGATATAACTAATAATTTACATAATTTAATTTCATTAATAGAGAATTCTCACAATTCAATTCAAAGCTTAAGCGATAGAACAAGGGATATTACGGGCATTATTGCATTGATTAAAGATATAGCTGACCAAACAAATTTATTAGCATTAAATGCAGCAATCGAAGCGGCAAGAGCGGGCGAACACGGTAGAGGTTTTGCCGTTGTGGCTGATGAAGTTAGAAAATTGGCCGAGCGAACCCAAAAAGCTACAAGTGAAATAGAGGTAACTATTCAAACACTAAATCAAGAGGCTATTGATATCTTAGGGAGTTCCGAAAAAATGAATTTACTTGCAAGTAGTTCGAGTGAAAGTGTAGATAATTTTGAGCAAACATTAATTAGTTTTAATAAAGATTCAAATGAAACGGCTGAAATTTCATATATTATGGAAAATAGATTGTTTGTAACTTTGGCAAAAATTGACCACATTATATTTAAATCAAATGCTTATGCCTCTGTTTTAAATGATAAATATACTCAAGAATTTGGTGACCATCACCATTGTAGACTTGGTAAATGGTACTTTTCTAAGGGTAGAGAAAGATTTGGGAATTCTGATAGTTTCAAAGCTCTTGACAAACCTCACAGCGAAGTTCATCATTATGTATTAGAAAATGTGAAATGTTTAGATAGAAAAGATTGTTTTAAAATAAAAGATGATTTAATTAAAAACTTTACAAAAATGGAGGAAGCGAGTAATTTATTATTTGCTTTACTAGATAAAACTACAACTGAAGCTACTTTAAATACAGAAAATTTATAAAATTTCTCTGTTTTTATGCTAAATATTTAATTTATTGTGATATAATTTATTTTTTAAAGTTATCAAAGAGATTGATTTTAAAAAACTTAGGTATAAGATATAGAAAACGAAAAGATTATCAAAAATAATGAGTAATTATTATAACTGCTGAAAACTTCAATATCTAATACCTTACAAACTTCATATAAGGTAAAAGAAGACTAATGAATAAACAAGAGATTACAACATTCAATGATTTTGGATTAGTAGAAGAGATTTTAAAAGGTGCATTAGAAGCTGGATTTAAAATTCCTAGCCCTATTCAAGTAGAGGCTATTCCAGAGATTTTGGCTGGTAAAGATTTGGTTGGTCAAGCACATACTGGTACTGGAAAAACGGCTGCATTTGGGCTTCCTGCTATGAGCAAGATGATGCAAGAAGATGGAAAAATATTAGTTATAACTCCAACAAGAGAATTAGCAACACAAGTAAGTGATGAATTATATAGATTAGGTAGATTTGCAGGAGTGAGAACTGTGACTGTTTATGGTGGACAATCATACTCTAGACAAGTTAAATTAGTTGAACAAGGGGCAAAAGTTGTAGTAGCAACACCTGGAAGACTCTTAGATTTATTAAGTTCAGGTAAATTAGAGGGTTTTAATCCTTCAATTGTTGTGTTAGATGAAGCAGATGAAATGCTTGATATGGGCTTTTTAGAAGATATTAAAGAAATTTTTAAATTTATGCCGACAAATAGACAAACTTTACTATTTTCAGCAACAATGCCTCCACCAATTCAAGATTTAGCTAAAAGAATATTAAATAATCCAACATTTGTAAAAGTTATTACAAGTGAAACAACAAATAAAGATATAAAACAGTTATATTACATAATCGAAGAACACGAAAGAGATGATGCAATTATCAGACTTGTAGATTCGCAAGACCCAGTTAAATCAATTATATTTTGTAGAACAAAAAAAGAGGTTGATAGATTAAGTATTATTTTAACTTCAAGAGGATGTTTTGCAAAAGGACTTCACGGGGATATGGAACAACCTCAAAGAGAAGAGATAATTAGAAGTTTTCGTGCAGGTAAAATTGATACTTTAGTTGCAACAGATGTTGCAGCTAGAGGGCTTGATATAGCTGATGTTAGTCACGTGTTTAATTATCATATTCCTTTTAATCCTGAAAGTTATGTTCATAGAATTGGAAGAACTGGAAGAGCTGGTAAAAAAGGAACTGCAATTACACTTGTAAGTCCACTTGAGTTTAAAGAACTTCAAAGAATTAAAAAAATGATAGGTACAGATATCGAACATTCACTTGTACCAACGATTAAAGATTTACAGAAAAATCAATTGAGTAAATTAGTTGAACAAATTAAACATCAACCATTAGATGAAAATGCTTCTAAAATCTTAAAAGAGATGGAAGAGGAGATGGATTTAACTCAAATCTCTTATAAATTAATTTCTCTTTTATTAAATCAACAAAATGCAGTAGGTCCAGATAAAATTGGGGTTGAAGGTCCTAGATTAGAGAGAATATTAAGTCAAATTTCAACAGATAGACCACATAGCGGTGGTAATAGAAGAGGAAGTGGAAGTTATCATCGAGGCGGCGGCGGTCAAAGAGATAATAGAAGTGGTGGCAGTAGTAGTTCTGGCTCTTACAATAGAGACAGAGGTAGCTATAATAATAACCGAAATGATAGAAATGACAGAGGCGACAATCGAAGTGACACTAGAGGTGGCGATAGCAGAAGAAGTAGTCCACAAAGTAGTGGAAGAAGAGCACCTTCTCCTAAATATTAACCCCCCTTCTCTATTTCTTTCCAAACTTTAATAGCTTGAAAATGTTCTTTTACATCGTGAACCCTCACTATTGTGGCTCCATTATTGATTGATTGTAGATGTAAAGATAAAGTTCCTGCTAATCTATCTTCTATTTTTGAAGGTGTGATTTTATCAATCATAGATTTTCTACTACCTCCGATTAATAGCTCACACCCAAACTTTTTAAAATGTTTTAAGTGTCTTATTAATTCAATATTATGCTCTAGTGTTTTGCCAAAACCTATTCCAACATCTAAAATAATATTTTTTATTCCAAACTTTTTAGCTTTTTTAATTCTCTCTTCAAAAAAATTTGAAACATCAAGTATTACATTTTCATAAGTTGGATTTTCTTGCATATTTAAAGGAGTTTTTTGCATATGCATAATTATAATTATTGCATTAAATTCATTAACAACTTTTGCAACATCGTCAAATTCAAGTCCTTTTATATCATTTACAATGCTAAAACCTCGCTCAAGTGCATATTTTAAAATATTAGCTCTATAACTGTCTAAACTAAAAAGTGCTTTTTGATATAATTTTGAGTTATAAATTTCATCAATAATTGGCTTTACTCGTTCAAACTCTTTTTCTTCACTAACTTCTATACTATTTGGTCTTGATGAAACTCCGCCAATATCGATTATATTAGCTCCATCGTTTATCATTTCTTCTATTTTTTTTATTGCACTTTTACCATTAAATCTACTTTTATCAAAAAAACTATCATCATTAGCATTTATAATTCCCATTATTTTAATCTTTTTTTCACTCTCTTTTTTGATGAACTCTTTTAACTCATTTGCAATAGCTTTTAATCCAAATGGTTGAACTAACTCTTTTTTTGCTAAAATTTCCACCTGTTTATCATTCGCTATTAAAATTGCATCTACTACTTTTTGCTTACAAGTAACAACTCCACTAGGAACAGCAAGTTCAGCTCCAATTGAAAGTGCATCTTGTTTTAAAATATTAGCTGCTGGAGTTTTAATATTTTTTATATAAAATAGATTTAAATTCATCTTCTTTTGCATTATATTAATACCAACTTTTTCAACTTCAAGTTTACTTAAAATTTCTTGAAAATTTATATTATTATTTAATTTTATAACTTGCATCATTATCTTCTTATTTTTTATCTATTTTATCATATTTTAGAATTTAAATAAAAAATATTATTTAAAGATTAATTTGTTACAATTGCCACTTAGAAATAAAATAAAGGAGAATTTAAAATGAGTATTTTAGAAAAAGTTAAAGATGTTGTAGTTGAACAACTTGATGTTAATATAGATGAAGTAAAAGAAGAATCAAAGTTCGTTGAAGATTTAGGTGCTGATAGTTTAGATGTTGTAGAACTTGTGATGGCACTTGAAGAGAAATTTGATATTGAAATTCCAGATGATGCTGCTGAAAAAATTTCAACAGTTGGTGATGCTGTAAAATATATTGAAGGCAAACAATAATTATAAAAATTATAAATATGGAGAAAACTCCGTATTTTGTAGTTCTCTTATTAAAAAAAGGAGATTTAGAGTGAGAAGAGTTGTCGTAACGGGACTTGGTACAATTAACTCATTAGGTTTAGATTTAAAGAGTTCTTTTGAGGCTATCATTAATGCAAAATGTGGCATCGAAAGAATTTCAGGTTTTGATGTAAGTGAACATAGTGTCCATATTGGTGGGGAGGTCAAGAATTTTGACCCAAAAACTGTAATGGATGCAAAAGAGGTTAAAAAAGCTGATAGATTTATTCAACTTGGATTAAAAGCGGCACAAGAGGCTATGATTGATAGTGGAGTAAAAGATGCTAATTTTTATGAGTATGAAAGATTTGGAATTTCAGCAGGTTCTGGAATTGGTGGACTTACAAACATAGAGAAAAATTCAATTATATTAGAGACAAAAGGTCCAAAGAGAATTTCTCCATTTTTTATTCCATCGTCTTTAGCTAATATGCTTGGTGGTTTTACTTCGATTGAACACGGTTTAAAAGGACCAAACTTAGCAAGTGTTACAGCTTGTGCTGCTGGAACTCATGCAATTAGTGAAGCTTATAAAACAATGGTTTTAGGTGGTGCTGATGCTATGCTTGTAGTTGGTGCTGAAGCTGCAATATGTGGAATTGGTTTAGGTGGATTTGCTTCAATGAGGGCATTATCAACTAGAAACGATGACCCACAAAGAGCATCTCGTCCCTTTGATGCAAATAGAGATGGTTTTGTAATGGGCGAAGGTGCTGGTGCTTTAGTTTTAGAAGAGTATGAGAGTGCAAAAAAAAGGGGTGCAAAAATTTATGGTGAAATAATAGGCTTTGGAGAGAGTGGAGATGCAAACCACATAACTTCACCTGTGATGGATGGGCCTTTTAGAGCTATGAAAATGGCGCTTGAGATGGCAAATAAAAATGTAAATAATTTAAGAATAGATTATATAAATGCTCACGGAACTAGCACTCCTGCAAACGATAAAAATGAAACCTTAGCGATTAAAGAGTTATTTAAAGGTAAAGAAAATTGCCCACCCATTAGTTCAATAAAAGGTCAAATTGGTCATTGTCTTGGAGCTGCTGGAAGCATTGAAGCTGTAATTTCTCTAAAATCTATGGAGCTTGGAATATTGCCTCCTACTATTAATTATGAAACACCAGATAGTGATTGTGACCTTGATTATATTCCAAATAAAGCAAGAGAATTGAAAACTAATATTATTATGAGTAACTCTTTTGGTTTTGGTGGCACAAATGGGGTTTTAATATTTAAAAAGGTGTAATATTGGCTACATATTTAGATTTTGAACAAAAAATAAGAAGAATTCAAGAAGATATAGAAAATGCGAAATCTGATGAAGTTGCAATGGAAATATTAAAAGCTGAACTTGAAAAAGAGATAACTAAAACTTACACAAATTTAACAGATTATCAAAAACTTCAATTGGCAAGACATCCAGATAGACCTTATGCACTTGATTATATAAAAACATTTTTAAAAGATGGGTATGAAATTCACGGAGATAGGCATTTTCGAGATGATTTGTCTATTATATGTTACATTGGTTACATTGATGGTCAAAAAGTTATGGTAATTGGTGAACAAAAAGGAAGGGGAACCAAAAATAAGCTTAAAAGAAATTTTGGAATGCCTCATCCTGAAGGATATAGAAAGGCCCTAAGAGTGGCTAAAATTGCTGAAAAGTTTCAAATTCCTATTTTAATGTTAATTGATACCCCAGGGGCATATCCAGGGATTGGTGCTGAAGAGAGAGGACAAAGCGAAGCAATTGCGAGAAATTTATTTGAATTTAGCAATCTTGATACTATTACTATCTCAATTGTGGTAGGTGAAGGTGGAAGTGGTGGTGCATTGGCCATTGGAGTAGCTGATAAATTGGCTATGATGAAATATTCTGTATTTAGTGTAATTTCGCCTGAAGGGTGTGCTGCTATTTTATGGAACGACCCAACAAAAGTTGAAAATGCAACTGAAGCTATGAAAATTACGGCTGAATATTTGCACTCCTTAAAATTAATTGATGATGTAATAGAAGAGCCTTTAGTTGGAGCTCATCGCAATAGAATTGGTTCAGCAAATGCAGTAAAAGAGTATTTTTTTAGAGAACTTAAAAACTTAAAAACACTTTCAAAAGAAGAGAGACTTCAAAATCGCTACAATAAACTTATGAGTTATGGAGCTTTTAAAAGCTAAAACTCTATAGTGTAAATTTAATTTTTTATCAATGATACCGATTTATCCACTATAGTTAATAAAAAGGATAGTTAATGTTAAAAAGATTTTTATATGTAGCTACAATCTGTTCATTGGCGAGTGTTAATTCATTTGCATTTAAAATCAAGGATGTAGAAAGACTTAAAGCTACAAAAAGTTGTGTTAATTGTGATTTAAGTGGAGCTAACTTGCATAGTAGAAATTTAAGTGGAGCTAATTTAGTTGGAAGTAATTTAGATAGTGCAAATTTAAGTGTAACTAATCTTAAAAATGCAAATTTGAGCGGAGCAGATTTATATAGAGCTAACTTATCAAGAGCAAATTTAAATGGAGCAAATTTAAGTTTTAGCGATTTAAGGGCTGTAAATTTAAGCGGGGCTAATATAGGTGGCGCTAATTTGAGAGGTTCTAATATAAGGGATTATGATATTTTTACTGCAAAAAATCATACAACAGCATCATATTAGAAAATAAATTCCAATTATTAAATTGGAATTTTGCTTAATTTTTTTTCGTTAAATCTATATCTTTAGGTAAAATCAAACTTTCAACTCTATTTTTGATTTCATCAATTATTTCTTTATTCCAGTGAAGTTTTTCAATTGGTTCATTTATAACTTCTATTAATTTATTGATAATCAACTCATCTTTATCAAAGTCAATCGGATAAGTAAAAGATGTTAAATCTTTTAAATCTTTACAAAAACCAACCAATTCTCCAGATATATGCTTAGTGCCATCTTTATCAATTCCAGCTAATAAAAGTACAAACTTATTACCGTGAACAAAGACAAAATCACTTCTTCTACTGCTTTTTGCTAAAATATCTGCCATTAATTTTGAGTCAACTTCATCACTAATTTCAAAATAGATAAATGAGTAATAAACTTGCTCAAATGTGTATCTTTCAATTAAATGAATATCTTTAATAATAATTTTTGGAAGTTCGCTAAAAGGCATAATATAACCCATTCTCTATCCTTTATTTAGAGTCAAATATTTAGAGTCAAAAAATTTAAAATAAAAGTAAACACCAAAAAAGGTGCTTAATTCATATCAGGTTTTGGAGTTTTATCTGTTGACTTTGGTAACATTGGATAGATAACTTTAGGTTTTTCGCCTTCAAGTGTATTTAAGAAAGTCTCAATTTGAGTTACTTCTTTATCAGTTAATGTAATTCCTAATTGAGTTTCACCCATTGTTTTGATAGCTTCAGCCAATGACCAAATCGCACCATTGTGGAAATATGGAGCTGTTTCAGTTATATTTCTAAGTGTTGGAACTTTTACCATTCCATTTTTATCACCTTTAAAATCACCCACATTTGCATATGGATATTTGCCAACTGCTGGAAATGGTTGCATAGTTCCACCAAGTGCTACACCACTATGACAAGTTGCACAACCTTTGTCTATAAAAGTTTTAAGCCCTTCTTGTTCAGCTTTATTTAAAGCATTATCTTTACCTTCTAAAAATTTATCAAATCTTGATGGAGTTGTTAAAGTTCTCTCAAATACTGCAATTGTATCAGCAACTTTTTCAAAAGTTATATTAGCATCTCCATAAGCCTCTTTAAATTCTGCTACATATTCAGAAATAGATGTCACTCTTTGAACTACTAACTCTTTTGGTGCCGCCATTTCTGGTCCTGCTTGGATTGGTCCTTGTGCTTGGTCTTCTAAATGTGGACTTCTACCATCCCAAAATTGCACACTATGAAAAACTGAATTATAAACTGTTGGTGAATTTAAATGATGAGGATTTGATGTCCATTTATGTCCTGTTGCACTAGAAACTCCATCAGCTCCACCTAAAGCTAAATTATGACAAGTATTACAACTAATTAAATTACTCTTTGATAATCGTGGGTCAAAATATAATTTTTTACCAAGTTCAATTTTAGCTTTTGTTATAGGATTTTTTGGATTATCAACCAACTTTTTTAATCCAGTTGTTGAGCTAGGAATAGGCTTTAAACCAACCTTTTTTGCTTCATCAACTAAACTTCCTGCAACTACCATAGAAATACTACCTACACTTAAAAGTAATAATTTTGATAATTTCATATTATTTTTCCTCCATTTTTTAGTGATAGATTATATAATAAATAAAATTTTTTATCAAGGAAAATTAAATTTTTGTCAGTAAAATAGTTTTTGAAAATTCCGTTTCAATTTGCTATAATCATAACTGTTTTTATAAAAGATTATAATAATCAAGGATAGTAAATGGGTAAAAAAGATAAAGAAAAGAAAAAAGAGAAAGAGTTAGAAATTCATAAAGAGGAAAAAAAAGATAAAGATACTAAAAAATCTGAAGGTGTGGTGATTAAGGATTTAGTTTTTAAAAAAAGAAGTCTAAAAGCAAAAAATTTAGATAGACCAGAAGAACTGGAGCCTGAAAAGTACTTTAATGAAAAAGGTAAAATGAAAGAAGCTCCTTATGCGGAAGTGCTTGAAAAACTTCAGGCTGAACTTGTAAAACTTCAAAATT
>DZAZ01000004.1 GCA_022729755.1 Helicobacter cetorum
ATCTGAAGTAATTACAAGTTTTGCTTGTGCATCAATTATTCTATCTCTAAGCGATTCGGCTGAAAATCCACCAAATACAACAGAGTGAATAGCCCCAATTCTAGCACAAGCAAGCATCATAAATGCCGTTTCTGGAATCATTGGCATATAAATTACAACTCTATCACCTTTTTTAATATTAAATTTATTTTTAAGTAAATTTGCAGTTTTGTTTACTTCATAATAAAGTTCTCTATATGTAATAACTTTTTTATCTCCAAGTTCACCCTCAAAAATAATTGCAGCTTTATTTTTTCTACTATTGAGATGCCTATCGATACATTGAGCAGAAACATTTAATTTGCCACCTAAAAACCATTTGTAAAATGGAGCATTACTTTCATCTAATACTTTTGAATACTTTTCAATCCACTCTATTTTTTCATCAGCAAATTTTGCCCAAAAACCCTGTAAATCCTCTTTTGCAAACTCCATTAATTCATTATATTCACAAATATTTTTTACTCTTGCATTTTTTGCAAGCTCTTTATTTGGCTTAAAAATGGTTTTAATTTCCATTATTTTCTCCTTTTTCAATTTTAAAAATATTTTAACCTATCAAAGTTCTATTTTTTATAAAATTAAAAAAAATTTCAATCATAAACACTTCATTAACATAAAATTAACAATTTTTTGTAAAAATTTTAATACCACCTCCTAAATTGATTTTTAGAATTTTTCTAAATTTCTTGATAGTAATTTAAAAATATGTTAGAATAGAGAAGATTTTTATTAAAAAAAGGGTTGATTATGAAGTATTTAATGCTATTTTTATTAAGTTTAAATTTTCTATATTCGGCAGAAATTACAAAAGTTAAGACATATAAAGAAGCAATTGAACTTGCAAACGAAAAAAATAAAAAAGCTATGGTTATGCTGACAACGGCAGTTTGTCCGTGGTGTCATAAAATGAAAACCGCTACATTAAAAGATGATGCTGTTGTTAAATATGTGAGTGAGCATTTTATTTTTGTAGAAGTTGATAGAGATGAAGATAAGGGCGAGTATCCAGAAGATTTATACTCAAGAATGGTACCGAGTTTTTCAATTGTTAATCCTAGCGATGAAGAGTTACTTTATCAAGTTATAGGTTATAAAACACCAGCTAAATTTTTAAAAGAGATAAATTTAAATTCTACAGAAGATGATAATTTATAATTTTTATCTTAATTATTAATACAACTTTGAAAGCCTACATTTTAAGCTTTTTATCATAAATATGAAATTATAATTTTACCGACTAGTATTCTAAAGTCACTAGGAGGTAAAATATGCAAGCAGGTGGTGCTGCTATGGAATACGATTATAGGGTAGCTAAATGTTTTTCATTTGCTGCTATTCTATTTGGTATTATCGGAATGGGTATAGGTGTGTTTATTGCCTTTCAAATGGCATTTCCAGAACTTAACTATTTGTTTGGAGAATATGGTTCATTTTCTAGACTTAGACCTCTTCATACAAGTGGTGTAATTTTTGGGTTTACACTAAGTGGTATCTTTGCTACATGGTATTATATAGGGCAAAGAGTATTAAAGGTGTCTTTGAATGAACATCCATTTTTAGCTAATGTTGCTAGAGTTCACTTTTGGCTTTATATGCTTTTAATGGTAATAGCAGTTGTTACTTTATTTGCTGGTGTTACTACTTCAAAAGAGTATGCAGAGCTTGAGTGGCCAATAGATATTTTAGTTGTTGTTGTATGGGTTTCTTGGGGAATAAGTATATTTGGAACAATTTCTGTTAGAAGAGAAAAAACAATGTATATCTCTATTTGGTATTTCATTGCAAGTTTCTTAGCTGTTTCAATGTTATTTATTACAAATAATCTTGAAATTCCAACAAGATTAGTTTCGGGTTATGGTGATTGGTATCATTCTGTTTCACTCTATGCAGGTACAAATGATGCATTAGTACAGTGGTGGTGGGGACACAATGCTGTTGCATTCGTTCTAACAGTTCCGATTATTGCTATGATTTATTACTTTTTACCAAAAGAATCAGGTCAAGCAGTTTATTCATATAAACTTTCAATTTTGGCATTTTGGGGATTAATGTTTGTGTATATTTGGGCTGGTGGTCACCACTTAATATATTCAACAGTACCTGATTGGATGCAAACAATGGGTTCAGTGTTTTCAGTAATATTAATTCTACCTTCTTGGGGTTCAGCAATTAATATGCTTTTAACTATGAAGGGACAATGGCATCAATTAAAAGAATCTCCATTAATTAAATTTATGGTTTTAGCTTCTACATTTTATATGCTTTCAACTCTTGAAGGTCCAATTCAAGCAATTAAATCAGTTAATGCATTAGCTCACTTTACAGATTGGATTCCAGGACATGTTCATGATGGAACACTTGGATGGGTTGGATTTATGATTATGGCAGCAATTTTCCATATGGCTCCAAGATTTTATAAAAAAGAGTTATATTCTAAATCTTTAATGGAAAAACAATTCTGGCTACAAACAATAGGTATTGTACTGTATTTTAGTTCTATGTGGATAGCAGGTATTACTCAAGGTATGATGTGGAGAGCATCTGATGAATTTGGTAGTTTAGCTTATTCATTTATTGATACTGTTACAGTACTTCACCCATATTATACAATGAGAGCAGTTGGTGGTTTATTATACTTAGTAGGTTTCTTTATGTTTGCATATAATATATATATGACAATCACTAAATCAAAATCAATTGATAAAGAACCTGCTAATGCATCGCCAATGGCAGCTTAAAAGGAGTTAGAATGTTTCATTGGTTAGAAAGAAATCCATTTTTCTTTGCAGTAGGGGTTTTTATTGTTATAGCATTTGCAGGTTTAATAGAAATTTTACCTGATTTTGCTCAACAATCAAGACCAGTTGTAGGCACAAAACCATATTCAGTATTAGAACTTGCTGGAAGACATGTGTATATAAAAGATAGTTGTAATGCTTGTCACTCTCAATTAATTCGTCCATTTAAATCTGAAACAGATAGATATGGAATGTATTCTTTAAGTGGTGAATATGCTTATGATAGACCATTTTTATGGGGTTCAAAAAGAACAGGTCCAGATTTAATGAGAGTTGGTAACTACAGAACCACAGATTGGCACGAAAATCATATGTGGCAACCAACTTCAGTGGTTCCTGGTTCAATTATGCCAGCTTATAAACATGTGTTTAATCACGATGTAGATTTAGAAACAGTTTATGCCGAAGCTTATACTGTAAAAACAATTTTCAATACTCCATATGATAAAGATTTAGATGGAGATGGTCAAATTGATGTAAAACTAGGAACTTTTGAAGAAGCTAAAGCATTAGCTATGGAAGAAGCAAAAGTAATAGTTGCTGATATGAAAAACCAAGATGTAAAAGATGCATTAGAAAAAGGCGAAATTAAAGAAATCGTTGCATTAATTGCATATTTAAACTCTCTAAAATAGAATATTTAAGGAGAAAGTAGTGGACATAAGGGAAATACAAGCTTATGCTTACTTTTTCTTTACCGCTTTTTTAGTCGTAATTTTATATGGATATATTTTTCATCTATATAGAAGCGAAAAAAATGGAACTAGAGATTATGAAAAGTATGGAAAACTTGCGCTTGATGATGAAGTTCAATCCCAAGTATTAGAGGGATATGATAAAAAAGCTGAAAAGAAAGTAGATAAAAAGGAGAATGTTGATGAGCTGGTTAGAAGATAGCGTCAATGCTCTGTCTCTTTTAGGTGCAGTAGTTATATTATTACTTACAGTTTTAATAGCTGGTAAGTATATTAAGCAGATGAAAGATGACACGGCAACTGGTGAACTTGCTGATGAGAAATGGGATGGAATTGGTGAATATAAAAATGAAGTACCAATAGGCTGGTCTGTAACTATATTAATTTTAATGGTATGGGGAGTATGGTACTTTTTTGCTGGTTATCCATTATGGTCTTATTCACAACTTGGTGAATGGAATGAAGATACAAAAGCTCATAATGATAAATTTGAGAGTAAATGGGCAAATGCTGATAAAGAAACACTTAGTGCAATGGGTGAGTCTATATTTTTAGTTCAATGTGCACCTTGTCACGGAACTACAGCTGAAGGAATGAGTGGAAAAGCTCAAAATTTAGTTGAGTGGGGACATGAAGAAGGTCTTGTAAATACAATTGTAAATGGCTCAAAAGGTCTTAATTATCCAATGGGTGAAATGCCTGGTGGAATGTTAGATACTGAAAGTGCAAAAGCAGTTGCATCTTATGTAATGGCTGAAATTTCAGAAAAGAAATCTACAAAACACCCTGAACTTGTAGAGACAGGTAAGGCTATGTTTGCTACTTGTGCTGGTTGCCACGGTGAAGATGGCAAAGGTATGGACGGTATGGCACCTAATTTAACTAAGTATGGAACAAGCGAATTTATTACAGAAGTTTTAGCTAAAGGTAAAAAAGGTCATATTGGTAAAATGCCATCATTTAAAGAGCCTATTTTAACAGCTATTCAACAAAAAGCTGTTGCAACTTATGTATTATCACTTAATAAGTAGGAGGAATAGATGGCACAATACTTTAGACTACACGGTTTAGCTGGGATGTTAGTAGCAGTTGTTTTACTTTTATCAATAATTGCATTTTTAGGCACAAAAGCTGTAGCTGTTCAACAAAGTGAAGCTACAAATTTTTATAAAATAGAAAAACCATTTGAACTTAAAAAATTTGATAGAGCCAACGAAGCACAGTTAGTCATCGTTGGTAGTAAATAAGGAGAAATAGCTATGGCTAATAAATTAGATGTAATTATTGGTTGGGGTTTAGTTGTGATGGCTTTCATTACTTTATGGGCAGTTACAACAGAAAATCACTTATATGTTGGTTAATTTTATAAGAGGGGTGTTCATCATCTCTCTTAGTTTTTCTTCAATTTATGCCTCTTTTATACTTGAAAATGATAACGATTTACTACCCCAAAAATCTATCGATAAAATGAATGAGATGGCAAGTGAACTAAAAGATAAAACAGGTATTTCAGCATTTGTTTTAGTAAAAAAAACTTTAAATGAAAAAAGTATTAAAGATTATGAAAAAGAGTACTCAAAAAATTTTACAACACCTTATGTATTATTTACATTTGCAGAAAGTGAACAAAAAATAGATATTATAAATTCACCTGAATTAAGTGATAAATTTGATAAAAATGAAGTGTTAGATGATTATGTAATTCCGATTTTAATCGCAAAAGATAAAACTAATTTAAAATATGTAGCTGCTGTATTTAATGGTTATGCTGAATTGATTGACCAAATAGCAAAATCTTATAATATAACATTAAATTCAAGTATAGGAAGTACTGGAAAAACAACATACAATATCGTAAATTATCTATTTTGGGCAATGATGTTTAGTTTTGTACTAATATTTTTTTATGTTTTAAAAAGGAAAAAATAATGGATTTCATAAAAAGAGTTATAAAAGAAAAAAATTATTGGCCTCATACCATCGTTGGAATGATTATTGGTATTGTTATAGCCATATTTTTTACTATTAAGATAGCTATTAATAATCCTGTCCAAGAAGAAAATATTTTTATGGATACATATCAAAATGTAAATGAAAATATAAATAATATTTTATTATCACAAAGTGAATTTATGAAAAAGTATGAAGTGGAAATTATTAATGAGTATTTAAAATTTGGTGAAAATAGTATCAATATAAAAGTATTAGATAAAACTACAAAATCTTTAATTGAAAATGCTGATATAAAACTTCTTGTAACAAGACCAGAAACTAGAGAATATGACCAAAAATTAGAAAATTTAAAGTATGAAAATGGAGTTTATATTGCAACTCCTATTAATATAGTTAAAGAGGGTAGATGGTTTATTATGCCTCAAATCAAAGTTGAGCAATTAACATTTTTTCAAAAATTAGAATATAATGGAACTAAAATTAAGAACTTCACAAGAATAAATTAATTTTAATTTCTATCCTCATAATTTACAGTTTTTAATCAAAAGGAATTTTTAATGGCATTGAAAGTAAAAATAGAAAAAGCAATGATTGAAGAAATCTCTAAAAGCGAATTTAAAGTTTTAATTTTAGAAGAGAGTGCTTTTGTTAGAAAAGCTATGAAAACAAATCTTATAAAATTAGGTTTTAAAGAGAAAAATGTTCACGAAACAGATAATGGAGAAGATGGATTTGCTTTTTTGATGGAAATCGATGGACTTGATTTTATAATTGTAGATTTAGCAATTCCTAAAATTAGTGGGGTTGATTTTATTCAATCGGTTAAAAAAAATTCGGCTTATAAACATGTGCAAATTATTGCAATGGATAAAGAAGATAAAGTCGATGAAAATGCTAGAATTTTAAATAGATTTGGAGTTTTTGATATTTTAGCAAAACCATTTACTCAAGATGAGTTTTTAAATATTTTTGTACCAAAGCTTCAAAAAATACTCAAAGTAGAAATAAAAGAAGAGTTAAAAGAACAAACAAAAGAAGAGTTAAAAGAAGAGAAAGATGATAAATCTGAAATAATTATTCAAAATTTACGAACTAAAGTTGAAAGTTTGGAAAGTGAAATTATTAAACTACAAAAAGAATTTAAAGTTGATGTGAATACTACGCTACTTTCAAATTACGGTTTAAACGAATCTCTAACTGATTATGAAAGACTTTTTGAAAAGTTTAAAGAGAGACAAGATTATATGTTAGTTACCCTAAGAATGGATAAACTTGAAGTGCTTTATTTAAATTTTGGTGAAGCTATGATTGATAATCTTGCAAAAACTTATGCTCTGATTTTCAAAAAATATATAAGTGGCGATAATATTTCTGCTTATGTTGGATATGGTAAATTTATGTTAGTTTTATCCACTCACGAAGAGAAAGAGATAGAACAAAATTTTGAATTCATAAAAAAATTAAGTGGAACTTTAAAAGCTCAAAAAATAACTCTTAAGGAAAAAACAATTGCTCTAACTTTTAGTTGTGGTGTGGCACTTAGAAGTAAGTCAGGTAGTTTAAAAAATACTTTAGCAAAAGCTGATGAAAAGCTTCGTATAGCTATTAAAAAAGGTGGAAATGCAATAGAGTATTAATTCAATAATAAATTTACTATCTCTTTTGCACCATTTGATGAAATTTCACTCTTTAATTTTTGGCTTATTTGACTTAAATCTTTATCTAATAATTCAAATATAAACTCTTCTTTTAACTCATCTTCAGTTTTTAAAAAACACAATCCTTTATCAGCTAAAAATTTAGCATTGTGATATTGATGATTTTTTGCCGCATAAGGATATGGTACAAATAAAGTTGGAACTTGATTTGCTACTAGTTCCCATAAAGTCGATGCTCCTGCTCTTGAAATTGCAAAGTCGGCTTCAGCTATTTTTTCTATTAAATTTTTATGAAAATTAAAAACATCAGCAACAATTTCCATTTTTTCATACTCTTTTTGTACTCTTAAAAAATCATTGTCTCCCGTTTGATGAATGATTTTTATTCCCATTTTTGCTAAATCAGAAGCGATATAAAGTGCAAAAGAGTTGATGCTTCTAGCACCTTGACTTCCACCTAAAAAAATAATTGTTTTAATCTTTTTTCGTTCTCTTGCATTTTGAAAAAAATGCTCATCAATTGGATAATCTTTCACCTTTGAATTAAAATAAGATGAAATAAACTCTTTTGCAAATGGTTTTAAAAACTTATTTGATTTTCCTATAATTGCATTTTGTTCGTGAATAAAAAGTTCTTTTCGTGAAAAAATACAAGCAAAACTAGCAGGTGCAGAAGAGTAACCACCAACACTAAAAACTTTTAAAATTTTCTCTTTTTTAAAAATTTTTTTCACATCTTTTGAAGCTTTATAAATTTTAATTAAAGATTTTATCTTGCCTAAAAATCCCTGATTTACAACCCCTTTTGTATCAAAAAAATATTTTTGACTAAAACCTTCATCATTTTCAAACCAAGCCCTATCTTGTCCATAAGTTGAACCTATAAAAATAGGTTTTATTCCTCTTTTATTTAGTTCAGTTTTGATTGATTTTGCAATTTTCAAATGCCCACCAGTTCCACCGCCAGTAATTACTATATTACTCATAAAATTCCCTTTTTTACCAATCTATTCTTCTTTTTGTAATTGCTGATGGGTCTACATTTTCATTTACTCCAGTTCCTGTTGGTGAAGAAGCATCTTCTCTAAAAGTCACGCTAAATTGCGGTTCGTTTGGAATGCCATAACTATTAAACCACAAATATTGTGGAGTTGTCGAAATTTCAAAATTAGCTTTCTCGATTGATGAACTTCCATCTTTTGTAATTGTTATATTAAATATACCATTGCTAATATTTGGGCTTGTATTGCTAATGCCTGATGATGTATTTATGTTCGATATATTGCTAATTTCTGTAAAAGTATCTTGTGTATTTAAATACCAATAAACATAAATATCGTTTTCATTACCTCTTAAATTTGGAACAAAATCATTACAACCTCTACAATAAACTTCAGCTTTTATATCTACTGGTTGACTACTACCTGTCGTTTCATAATCACCTGCCCAAACTCTGCCGTAGTAAAAAGTTGCATTATTTTCAATTAAAGTTAATGGAGTTGTAGATATAAGACTATTATATGTTGTTTCAGCATTAACCATATCACTATTCAAAGTAACATTTATTGGTTGCTCTATTTTTAAATTAACAGGATTTAATGGTATTGTTGAGTCTCTTTTAACATTAAATATTATTGTTTTATTTGATTCTCCACTATTAAAAATAAAATCATTTACAAAAATATTTGTAAAACTATTTGCATCGCCACTTAAATCATTATTTGCTATTGAATTTAATATAGTGTTATAAATAAAGTTTGTAGATAAACCTTCTGCTGTAAAAGTTAATGGAATATTTACACTTCTATAAAAAATATCAGTATCAAAATTTTTAACTGTAACTCCTTGCATATTTTTAGCAGTTACATTAAAGTCAAATTGAATATTTATATTTTCACTTAATTCAGCCATATAAGTCCAATTTTGCTCACTAAATGGATAAATAAAATCACTTGATATATTAAAATCATAAGGATAAACACTAATATCATCATTCGCACTTGTAATTAAATCAAGCCCACCACAACTATCACTTGTTATATCAATACAAGCAAAAGGACAACCATCTAAAGTATAGCAATTTTCAACATTACAAGCAGTGCAATTTGTAGGATTATTTTCATAAGCTCCATCTCCATCGGTGATATTTATATCAAAAGCTCCAACTTCACTTAAATTTGCTTCAACTAATTTTACACCATTTTCAAATTGCAAATTTCCTTTGTTAGCATAATTAAAAATCCCTTTATTTGTTGTGTTTTCTACATTGTAGTCTATTTTAAATGAAGACGGAAATGTTTCGTTCTCATCATAATTATTTGTTGAAGTTATGTCTGTTAATGCTTTTAAATCCATAGTGAAATTTTCACCAGCTCTGATTGTGTCTGGAATTTCTAAACTAAACTTCTCTGGTCTTACTGCAAATGGGTCTGAAAAATCTGTTCCTGTAACATCGTTTCCATCAATATCTTTTATCGCTGTTGCGCCGTCGAATATTTGCCAATCTATCTTATATTTTAAAAATCTATAAGCTTTATTGATAGATAAATTTTTACTAGTTAAGTCTAAATTTCTTACATCTTCATCTAAGCTTATATTTTCCAAATTTAAATCATTTGGAGTTTTGATAACATTTCCATTAAAATCTATAAGCGATATATTTAGCTTATAAGTTAAATTTGAGTCAAAAATATGCTCATCTATTGGAGCGATAAAATGTTTCAAAGTTGCAGGTGCTACTTTTGTCGTTAAATTTGTATCACTTTTTTGAGTATTGTATTTATTTGCATCCTCCCAAACACTAAAGAGTGGATTTTTATTGTAAAACTTTAATTTATCATTTACCAACTCTATAATCTCAAAATTTTCAAATTGAAAATCACCATAAATCGTAGAAATTGTAAAATCAACTTTTACATTAGATATAACGGGCTCTTCAGTTGTAAAAGATGATTTAGTTGTTAATTTGTATGTAAAGTCTTGGTTAGGATTTATGTTTGATAAAAATTTGCTTTTAGCTATATCAATATCAAATGATGAAGCCACATCAAAAGTGATATTTATATCTTTACTCACATCAGATAATATATCTATCTCGATATTTACCTCATCGTTTATGGAAACATATTTTTTATCTTCATTCTCTTTTGAATTACCAATTATATTTGCATAATATGCAAGTGGAACAACAACCCTCGTCTGAAGTGCAACCAAACTTAAATAGTAGTCATTATCAACTTCTTTGTAAGTCATACTATTATTAGTTATAGTAGTTTTACTTCCTAAATAATCACTAGAACTAGGAATACGATTTAACAAACTATTTTTAAAAGTTGTATTTGTCTTATTCCCATCTGTTGCAAACTCATAAAGTGTTGAATTTCCATCATAAGTTGTAAGTCCTCCATAATTAAAGTTAATATTTGTGTCCTTACTTGAATTTACCTCTTTAAATCCCTCATTTATCTCAATCGCATTCATATAATTTAAACTATCTTTTTTATAAACAACAAAAAGCGACCAATAACTCTTATCAGCTTCCATAACACTTGGAATATTTGAAATACTCAAACTTCCATTTGCTAAAGTCGTGACATTTACATTTATTTGATAATTTAAATCATATCCACCGTTAGCATTTTCAACTTGAGAATAACTTAAATTACAATCACCATTTCCACTAAAATTACAATTAAAATTAGTTGAATTGATAGTTAGTTTTTCAATACTTCTTATAGCTTTTGTATCTGCATCTCTTATAAAACCATTATAAATAAAAGTAGCATATGCAATTCCATTTCCAGTTTGAAAACTTCCACTTGAAACTTGGTCAAAACTTCCACTTATAAAATCACTCTCACCCTCTATTATGATAGTTGTGTTTTTCTCAAAGTTTTTATCATCTCTTTGTGAAAATGGATTTTTTACTGTGAGTATTTGTGTGTTATTATCGCTACTGTCGTAATCTTTTACATCTGAAGATACAAAAACACTTGAATTAAAGTTTTTAAAATCGTACGGAGTTGTAAATTTAAACTCTAAAGTTTCAGTAATATTCATTTTTTCAACATCAGCCAATTTACAAACCAATTGAGATGAGGTGATATCACAATCACTAATATCTAAACCTAAACTATTTGCTGAAATACTCAAAGTTGAAATATCAAAATTACTTTCTAAATTCAAAGTCAAAATCGTATTTTTTGCAATATCTGGTCCATTGTTTTTAAAATTAAGACTAAAAATAATCTCTTTTTCAAAATCTGATACAACAAAACCACTTGAAATAGTTTTAGTATAATTTTTATGGTCAGTTGCAGTTACTTTAAAATCACTAATTTCTAAATCAGCCATATCATCGATATTAATCTTAAAATTTTTGCTATTATCGTTTGGATTTTCATCAACATTTTCACTTTTTATAACTATATTTTCATTGATAATCGGAGTTGAATTTGTCGGAGTTATCACTTCAAAACTAAGATTATGCTCACCAATTGCTAAATCTCCACTATAACTACACTCAACAATTCCACTATTTGGAGTGTTCCAATCACAACTCCAACCACTACTTACATTTGTAAAACCAGTAAAATTAGAGTCAAGCGGAATTGTAACTTTTGGATTTTTTGCGGGAGAATAACCACTATTGTTAAAATCTATCGCAAACTTAATGGTTTTACCAATATTATCTTTTATCTCTAACTCATTTGGAGCGACTACACTAGTAGTATTATTCATATCAGTTAATCTAATCTGAACTAATTTCAAATCAGCAAAACCAACTTTTATAGTTTGATTAGTTTCGCTAACTGGGTCTGAATTTGAAGCATCTCCAACCAAACTTATATTATATTCAGCCGAAGTATCTGGAGCTTTCAATTTTATACTCACATTTCGCTCACTATTAGCCGATAAATTGCCATCTTTACAATTTAGAGTGTTATTATATTTTGCACAACTCCAATTTATGCCATCGTCAGCAATAAAGTTATAATTAAATCCGTCCAAAAACTTATCTAAATCACTACTGATAGTAATATTAACTTCAAGATTTTTTGCTTCTGCTGAAGAATTGTTTTTGATTGTTACATTGTAATCAAAAGGTTTGTTTAAATCCACATACTTTGGAAATGATGAGTTTATGTCTAAAGTTGAAGTTCCACCGCCTATATTTATAGTGTCTTTTTCGTCCACTTTTTCGGCATTATTAGCACTTACATTTATATCTATTCCAACATCTCCACTTTGGTTTGGAGCTGTTAAAGGAATTTCTAAGCTTTTTGTATTGCCTGAATTTAAATCGCCATCACTACAATTTAATGAATTATTTGCATAAGTACAACTCCAATCGCCTAAAGTGTGTGGATTTCCATCGCCTAAACTACCAAGCATTGAAACATCATCTATTGTTAAATTAAGTTCAAGATTTTCTGCATTTGCATTACCATTATTTTTTATTGAAATAGTATAATTAAAATTATCACCTATACTTATAGTTGATGGATTTGTGGAAGTTGTAATATCTAATACTGCAATGTCTTTGACGATAATTCTTTGAGGTTGACCTTTTCCCAATGTTTGGGTATCTAATTCACTTTTTGCAACAACTACACTATTAAAATCTTCATCGCTGTTTGGCGAAGTAACAATAACTTTTAATGTTGAATAGTTTCCATCTTTATTAATATTTCCACTTAAGGTACAAGTTAGATAATCTGTAATATTTGTTGTTGGCGAACAAGTCCAACTATTACTAGAAGTCACACTTTTAAACTTAAATCCATTTACAAAATTTATAGCAATTTTTGGATTTGTTTCATTAAAATTAGACATATTTGTAAGATTTATATCAAAAATTACATCATTAGCATAACCAACTCTTACAACTTCATCACTACTTTTTGGAGTTACAATCGTGTCAATTTTAAATTTTGATACAAAAATTGTTGGATGAGTTATTCCCGTATCAAGACACTTCGGTACGATATTATTAAAATTCATTTTCAAAGTATCACTCACATAATTTACAATGTAAGTATTATTAATTTCTCCATTTACTGGATAAGCTATAATGTCAGAATTATATAAATAAGCATCTTGTTGATTTACTAAAATTTGCCCACCATTATTTGCATTAGCACCAGTTCCTACTCTAACTTTTAATGTATAAAGACTGTCTATATAATCAACCTCATCATCGCCACTTCCATTTGTTTTTTGTTGATTATTTATATAAGTTCCAAAAGCTTTATTATAAGCAAGTGGGGCATCAAAACTTTTTTCTATTTGTACTTTTTGTGCAGGTTCAGTTCCGATATTTGATACATTTACTTCAAAAACTAATCTATCACCCAAAAATACACTAGTATTTTCATCTATAATTGCACCATTTTTATACACATTTTCAAGATAACAAACTTTTGGAGAATAAAGCTCTGTTGCGAATGCAACCATTCCAGGATAATATTGGTCACCAGAAGTTTCAAGTCTGATTGTTGTTGATGTTTGAGAATTTGTAATAATACTATTTCCAACATCAAAAACATCAATATCAATACCCATATTGTTACTTAAAGTTGGATTTCGCAGGGAACTATTTCTAATTGAAGAATCAAAAACATTATCAATATTTGTAGAATCTACATTTTGAAAATCACCATTTTTATCAGTAAGCTGGAATTTATCATCTTTATATGGTAAATCTCCCTCACCTGCAAATATAAAAAGTTGTGAATTAACATTCCCACTTGCTGGAGTTAAAAAGCCTGAAATATCTATATCAACTCTTCGATAATTATTACTGTCCTGAATATTTTTATAACCCACAAATACAGATGTATTTTTAAAACTATCTTGTAAATCTTCATATACAACAGTTAATGCCCAAGCACCGTAATAATTTTTTGTATCATTATCTACAAATAAATCTGCAATTGTATAAGTTCCACTCCCTTGCACTAAATTTGTAATATTTTTATAACATTGATAAGAATTTCCATTATAATTACATCCTCCACCAATTAAAGCATCAATTTCTGTATAACTTGAAGATGATGGAGATTTGAATTTTAATTTACTTATATTAACTCTTTCTTCTACACACACACTTTTCCATTTTGTACAAACTCCATTTTTATATTTTGTACACTGTTGTTCTGTTCTTACACACTCTTTAATATTAGTTGTTCTACCTTGCCAATTTAAAATTGCAAATTTTACTTTTGCATCAGGTCTTAACTCTAAATCTGCATTACTTGAATTAAATGTTGAACTATCTCCATCTATATCTACATATTTAGCAAATACATCATTATTTGCTTTTGTAGAACTAGGAACACAATTTCCATTACTATCTTTTTCGCATAAAACTGTATTTCCTATTAATTTTATACCCCCATATAAATTTGTTCTATAAGCTAACTCAAAATCTTTATAATTAGTATCTAAACCTGAACTATCTTGATTTACACTAATATACATAGTGCCACTTATACTTCCGTGTCCATCACTTACACTAAAAGTAAAACTATCATCATCATCATTGCTATAAGTGTGCATATACTCTAAATTTCCACTGTCAATATCTTCTTGTGTAAAAGTTTGAGCTGATGAGGTAATATCTATTGTGCCATTTAAGATTAAATTCCCCTTTGTTGGAAGTGAAGTAATACTATAAGTTAATTGACTAGCACTCTGTTCATTATCAGTTACACTTAAATTTAAATCTTGAATAGTTACTCTATCATTTTGATTAATAGTCAATTGATTGTAAATTACTTTAGGAAGAGAGTTAATTTTAATGCTTAAATTTGATGAAATAATATTTACACCATCAGTTAAATTAAAATTAAAACTACTGATATTGATACTTCCATTATTTTCAAAACTAACTCTTTTGTTATTTATATCATCTTGTGTAAAAGTTGCATTAATTGAGAGATTTACATCATTTAATTTGACAGAACCATTATTTGCCAAAGATTTTAAAGTGTAAATCAATTGTGCTGGATACTCCTCCACATCATTTGCAGGTAAATTTAAATATATAATATCAACTTCAGAGTATTGATTTAAAGAAAGCTCAATTGGAGTTATAGTTGGTGCATCATTAACGGGATTTATTGTTATGTTCATAAAAGTTTCTAATGTATACAAACTTCCATCATTGACAGTATATTTAAAACTATCACTTAATGGGCTTTCACTTCCATCGTGTATATAAGTTATTTTAGCGTCGTTTATGTCTTGTTGAGTAAATGTGTTATTTATTGCCAAAGCTACACCGTTTTTATATAAAACACCATTTGTTGGAATTAACAACAAAACATAACTTATTTCACTTGCACTCTGTTCATCATCAATTGTATTTAAATGAGTATTTTTAATCGTTGTCGTAGAATTCTCATCAACTGTAATCGAGCTTAATTGAACTGTTGGGGGAGTGTTATTATTCCAAACTCCTCTACTTGTATTACACGGATTATTGTTAAATGCCGTTAGCCAACAGTTATTAACATCACTACAAGTACTACCATCCTCTACACCATTTATATGATTTCCAAAAGAACCATCAGGATATGCACAAAGTCCATTGTTATTTGCTGCATTTTGTTCTACATTTGTAGTGCATTGTGGAATAGTTGTTTTAGACCAATACCATTTGTCTTCTGTTTGTTCATTATTATTCCAATATCTAAGATAGTGAATTATTGTTGAAGTGCTTTTTATTCTAAGTAAAAATTCTCCGCCAACTTGAGCAAATTGTAGATTACTATCTTTTGTTCGATACATTGCTTCAGTTAAAACTAAAAATGTTCTATCTGGCACAACACCATTTGGATACTTGGTTTTTACTTGGTCGCCTGATGTTGCTCCAGCATTCACATAAGCCTCTGTTAAATCTATACAAGCAGGAGTTCCATTTGCTGCTGTATCTATATAACATAATTCCCAATTGTTTACATCCAAATTTCCACCAGAAACATTTAGAAGTTCAATGTAATTATTTGCATAATCATTTCCACTATCTTTCCATAACTGATTTAAATCCATTTTAGGATTTTGCTCTGCAGTATTTTCACAAGTTCCAGCATCATTCCCACCAGCAACTCCCAAACTCACAAAAACCATCAACCCCAAAATAACACGAATAAAATTTTTCATAACTCATCCTTGATAATTAAAATGATGATTTTTTGCTATATCTCTAACTTTTTCATCAACTTTAGCTAAATCATCTATTATAGAAAACACCATATCTAAAGCTTTTTTATCAGCTTTTAGCACTAATTTTTCCTCTACAATTTTTTCAAATTCATCTCTTGAATCTTTTATAACCTTTTTTCTATCATAAATAGAGTAACCAATTAATCCAAAAATCGCAGCTAAAAGTGCAAACATCAACGATTGCATAAATTCAAATCTTTTATTGACATCATCAAATCTTTTATCCATATACTTTTGCATATCTTCAAATCTTTTGTCAGTATGTTTTTGGATATCTTCAAATCGTTTATTTGTAGCTTCTTGATTTGATTTTATCAACTCTATCAAAACTTTAATATCTGCCTTTGTAGCACCTTTTTCATCTTCTGCAAAGCTTAAACTCACAAACAACATAACCCCAAAAATAACACGAATAAAATTTTTCATTGTTTAGCCTTGATAACTTAAATTATGTTTTTTTAACATCTCTTGAACATCTTTATTATTTTTTGCTAATCGCTCAATAATTTCAATCAATTTTTCAACTATTTTCTTATCGGCTTTTTGCTTTAGTGAATTATCAATCCTCTCTACTTCAACTTTTAAATCTTTTGCCATAATATCCACAACTTTTCTATCTTTTATAAGATATGCTATTGCAGCCAAGATTATTGTAGTTATAAAGCTTAAAAATATGAAAATAGTATCAAATCTTTTATCCATATATTTTTGCATATCTTCAAATCGCTTATCGACCTGCTCAAACCTTTTGTCCATATTTTTTTGCATATCTTCAAATCGCTTATTCATAGTCTCTTGATTTAGTTTAATTAACTCTACTATCATTCTAAGCTCACTTTTTTGCTCATCGGCAAACCCTAAACTCACAAACAACATAACCCCCAAAATAACACGAATAAAATTTTTCATTGGTTAGCCTTTTTTTGAATATAAATATTCTGGGTCAAAATCTGCACCGTTTTCCCACTCTATAGTATTATGAGATATTATAAAATTTTTAAACTTCTCTTTATCTTTCAATGGCTCAAAAATCTCACCATAAAGCTCATTCTCTAGATTTATGATTTTTTCAACCCCATTATTAAATAATATTTTTAAATTGTAATCACCTATGTGTTGGGCTTTTATTATATGTAAAAACATCATTTACTCTTTATCAAGAGGTGTAATTTTTTTTAGAGGTTTATGGGCAATGGCTAATTCCCAATTTTCCATCAACTCCTCTTTATGTCTTTCATACCACTCTAGCACAAGTGCTTTTGCTCTTGGATTCATTTTGCCTTTTATTAAACCAGTTTGTATATCTACACTTATCTCTTCATCCTGATATATCGCATGGAAATGAGGCGGATTATGTTCATTTCGATAATTAAATACGATATGAATATTAAAAAATTGACTTATCTCAGGCATTATACACCTCCATCCATAACATAACCCCAAAAATAACTCTAATAATAGTTTTCATTTTTTAGCCTTCTTTAAATTTATTTGTATATTTCCCTTTTTGCAATATATACTCTTTAAATTCATCTTCAAATTTTTCTAAAAATCCGCTAATAACATCAGCAACAGCAACTCCAAAGACACAAATAGTTTTTCCATTCATAATAAAAGCGATATCTTTTAATATTTTTAAATCATCTAAAGTTGCATTACCTTCATAAATTTTATTTACAATTTTACTAGCCCAAGCACTTCCCTCGCGACAAGGTGTGCATTGTCCACAAGACTCTTCGTGATAAAATTCAAGTAAATTTTTTAGAGTTTTAACCATACAAGTACTCTCATCTAAAACAATCATTCCACCAGTGCCTAGCGATGAACCAGCCTTTTGAAGTGACTCATAATCTAGTGTTAAATTTTCTATCTCATTTGCTTTTAATATTTTCGTTGAAGAGCCTCCAGGTATGATGGCTTTTAATTTTTTATTTTTCCAGACACCTCCACCAATCTCTTCAATATATCGTTTCATAGCAAATCCAAAAGGTACCTCTTTCACACAAGGATTATTGATGTGTCCACTTATTGCAAATAGCAAAGTTCCAGCACTCTCATTTGTACCAATGCTTTTATAAGCATTAAAGCCGTTATTAATGATAAATGGTACAGTCGAAATTGTCTCAACATTATTAACTATCGCATCTTCACCAAAAAGATAATCAGCTTCAGGCTTTTTTGGCTTAACTCGTGGGTGTCCGCGATTTCCCTCAATTGACTCTAAAAGTGCCGATTTTTCGCCACAAATATAAGCTCCAGCTCCACGATGAATTACTACATCTAAATCAAAGTTAGAATTTTTGATGTTTTTGCCCAAAAAACCATATTGATATGCTTCATCGATTGCATTTTGAAGTGTTTTTGCTTGAGTTGTGTATTCACCTCTTATATAAATATAACTTTTATTTGCACCAATTGCATAAGCTGAAACTATAACTCCCTCTATTAATAGATGTGGGTCTTTTTCCAAAATTTGCCTATCTTTGCAAGTTCCTGGTTCGCTCTCATCTGAATTGACACAAAGATAAACTTTTTTATTTTTATTGAGTAATTTCCACTTTTTACCAGTAAAACCTCCACCTCCACCTTTTCCACGAAGTCCACTTAAATCAATCTCTTGTACAATTTCGCTTGGCTCTTTTGAAAAAGCTACTTCAAGGCTAGAATAAGCACCGTTTTGAAGTGCAACTTCGATTTTATAATTATCGTTTATTTCAAAATTTTTACTAACTATTTGCATTTTAACTCACTTTTAAAGCACAATTGTAAATTTTGCACCCTTTTGTTGATTTGGATATTCGATATTCTGTACATAAATTTCTCCATTTAATTTCTCATTTACTATGATTTTACCGATAGCAAGTCCTATTCCCGTACCATTTTTACCTTTAGTTGAAATATAAGGTTCAAATATTTTATCCATAATTTCCACTTTTATTCCTCCACCATTGTCGCAAATTTCAATGACTATTTTTTCATTATTTTGATGTACATTTACTTTAATAAAACCATCTTCTATTTTATGCTCTATTATCGCATCTTTTGCATTGTTTAAAATGTTTAATATCACCTGTTTAAACTCATTTGGATAACTAACTATTTCAATTTCACTCTCAATTAATTCAAAATTAATATTTCTGTTGTTGAATTGAGAATCGATTATTTTATAACTATTTTTTATTTCATTTATAATATTGAATTTTATTTTTTCTTTATCAGGTTTAAAAAAATTTCTAAAATCATCAATCGTATGAGACATAAATTCAATTTGTCTTTTAGATTTTTTAACCATTTCATCTATCTCTTGTTCATTTAACATACCTCTTTTATATCTTATTTGAAGTCCTTGAATAATCAAAGAGAGTGCATTTAATGGTTGTCGCCATTGATGAGCAATTGCCCCAATCATTTCGCCCATTGCAGCCATTTTACTTTGTTGGATTAATAATTGTTCTTGTGCTTCTTTTTCTTTTTGGAGTTTTAATCTACTTTGCAACTCTATTTCAACTTGATTTGTTAATTTATCATTAAATTCTCTTAAATTTTTTTCAAGCTCTTTTTGTGCAGTTATATCCCTAATTGCTGTTACTCTTAGAGATTGATTATTTTGTTTTACCATTTTTGCACTAACTTCCATTGGAAAAACATCCCCATTTTTTTTAACACCATAAACCTCATATCTACCCTCTATACCTTTTGTAATATTATTTAAAACTATATCTCTATGTTCATTAACAATTAACTCTAATCCCGATTTATTTATTAATTCACTCTTTTCGTATTCAAAAATTTCACTTGCAGCTTTATTTGTATCTAAGATAATTCCATCTTTTGATATAAAAATTCCTTCAAACGAAACATCTGAAAGCATTTTAAATCTATTTTCAGCCTCTTTTCGTCTTTTTATCTCTCTTGATAAAATTCTATTCCAATATAAAATTACAAGTATTAAAATAAATAAAATAATTAATGTTTTCATATAAACCTTATAATTTTGCAAGTTGAAGTATTTTACAACTATTTTCGATAATTGACATTTTTTTCGCTAATTGATTGATATCTCTGTCATAAATATAAATTCCATAACCTTTAATTATCATAACTGAAGTTTTATTCTCTTTGAAATACCTCACAATTTCAATATGAGCTCTCTCATACCAATCATCAAAATTTTTTGGGTCATAAATTTTCAAATTTCCAAAATGTTTGTATCCAAAATAATCTTTTGGAATTATTTTATTATGAATAAGTGAATAAGCTATCGTAGAAGGCGACATTCCATAAGCTATATACTTTGCTTCGTGGATATTTTTATAAATATTAAAGTGAATTTCAGCATCAATACTAGCCTCTTTCCAACGATAATCTTTATTAAAATAAAGCTCAATTAAAGAATCGCAATCCATTTCATCAAAAATTGCATTTCTTTTATTTATGATAAATTTATTATTTTCTATTTTTGCTGAAACTGAACCGTGAAAAATTCCAAAGAAGCCCGTTCTAAACATTGATAAACTTATTTTTTCTAACTCTTTAACTATAAATTTATCCATTTTTATACCTTTTAAAATTTAATGTATTATAGTAAACTTTTACAAATTTAATTTTTAAAGAGTTGTAATGAAAATGTTAAAAATCGCACTTTTATTAACTATTTTTTTATTTAGTGGATGTGAAAAAAACGAAGATAAATTAAATTATGAACCAAAATATTCAGATAATCCGCCATTTAATGAAAAAGTTTATATTTTTGGAATTCATCCTTTACACAATCCAAAAAGATTATTTGAAGTTTATCAACCTTTAGTTGATTATATAAATTCAAATTTAAAAGATGCAAAATTAAAACTTGAAGCTTCGAGGAATTATGGAGCTTTTGAAGAAAAACTTTATAATGGACATTTTCATTTTGCACTTCCAAATCCATATCAAAGTGTAATTTCTATCAAAAAAGGTTATGAAGTTTTTGGAAAAATGGGAGATGATGAAAATTTTAGAGGAATTATTTTAATTAGAAAAGATTCAAATATAAAAGAGATAAGCGATTTAAAAGGTAAAACTCTAAGTTATCCCGCTCCAACGGCATTAGCAGCGACAATGATGCCTCAATGGTATTTACACACTCACGGAATTGATGTAAATAAAGATATAACAAATCTTTATGTAGGTTCGCAAGAATCTTCAATTATGAATGTTTATTTAAAAAATAGTGATGCGAGTGCAACTTGGCCACCTCCGTGGGAAGCTTTCATTAAAGAGCGACCTGAAATTGCAAAAGAAGTTGAAGTTAAATGGCAAACAAAACCGCTACTAAATAATGCTTTAGTAGTTAGAAGTGATGTTTCAAAAGAGTTAACTCAAAAAATTGCAGATATACTTTTTTCTTTGCATACTCACGATATTGGTAAGAAAATTTTAAAACCGATGGAACTTAGCCGTTTTGAAGAGGCTAATAATTCAACTTATGAAGTTGTGAATGATTTTCTTTTGAAGTTTGGCAAAGAGGTGAGAAAAATTACGGAAGTTTCAAAAAATCATTAATATGTTTTGAAAATTCTAGGTGTTTTAACACACTTCCGTGAGTTGTATCTTTTAGTAGAATATGAAAAGGTTTAATTTTCATTTGCTCTAATAAATTATCAAGATGGATTTTTGGAATAGTTTCATCGTTTTGCACCTCTATAATTGCCACTTTTGCACTCACTTCATTAATATATTTTATCGTTTCAAATTTATGTTTTAAAAGTAAATCTATCGGAAAATAGAAATATTTGCTTTTTGCAATTGAGCTAATAGAATCATAAGGAGTAATTAAGATTAACTTTTTAACTTCTCGTTTTGATGCAAGATAGGTTGCAACTCCACTTCCTAAACTTCTACCAATTAAGATAACTTCTTTATTTTTTGCAAAAGTGTCATATATTTTTAGAGCATCTTCAAATATCGTTTTTTCGCTTGGTTTACCTGTGCTTTTTAAATAACCTCTGTAATTAAAAACTAAAATATTATAATTTTTTAATTCATCGCCCAAAAGCATAAACTCCTTAGCATCAGTTGCATTTCCACTAAAATAGATTATTAACGGTGCATTTGCATCAAATGATTGATAATACAAGCCATTTAAACTAACTTTATCATCAATTTTTAAATTTATCTCTTTTAAATTCGTCGAATTTAGCTCAATCTCTTTTGCTAAATAACTCGGAAAAATTTGTTCATCTTGAGTAAAATAGATATAAAACATTGCACCAAAATAGATTAATGCGACTAAACTTATTACTTTTTTTATCATAGATTTATCTGAAATTTTTTTTAAATTTAACATACTCAAGCCATTTTTTGATACTTTCATTATCTTTATATGAAATTTCTAAAATATCAACTTTTGGATTTAACACTCTTGCATCTTTTTTTACTTTTTCTATATTGAAGTTAAAATACTCTTTCAAATCCGTTTTTGTAATCAAAATTAAATCAGCATTTTTAAACATAACGGGATATTTACTAACTTTATCATCACCTTCTGGAATTGAAAGCAAAACCACATTAAAATGAGTTCCAACATCATAACTAGCTGGACAAACTAAATTCCCAACATTTTCCACAAATACTACACTTAAATTATCCATATTCAAATGATGAATTGCTTTATGCACCATAAAAGCATCTAAATGACAAGCAGTTCCTGTTGTAATTTGATAAGCCTCAACCCCTTTTGCTTTTAATCTATCGGCATCTAAACTTGTCTCAAGGTCACCCTCAATCACTCCAAATTTAAAATCACTAAGCTCTGCACTCTTTTCAAGTAGTGTAGTTTTGCCACTTCCAGGCGAACTCATTAAATTGATAGCTAAAATATTTTTTGCTTCAAAATGATTTCTATTATTTATAGCCTCTTTATCATTTTTATCTAAAATTTTAGTTATAACTTCGATAGTTTTTTTATCGTTTAATTGTGGGTTTGAGTGAATTGTTTCTAATCTCTCATCGTGGTGAATAGTGCAACCGCAATCTTTACACATTTTTTTCTCCTTTTATTTTTATAATAAATTCACGGTGATATTACGATAAGTTGAATTTATAAACAATAAAACAGTAGTATTTTAAATTTTTTTTTGTCTATAATTAATAATTTAATTTTAGGAATATTAAAAAATGCAAAAAACAAATCAAGATACGATTAAACAGATGTTAGATAAAGACTGCAAGAGTGTGAAAATAAATAGCCAACTCATAAATAATATAGACACTACAAAGCTAAATATTTTTGTACCAAATAGAGATTTGTCATTTGCTTTAGCAAAAAAAGATAAGATAGATTTTATCTACAACACTTCTGCACTAGAGGGGAATGCTATGACTTTTCCTGAAGTGCAAACACTCTTAGAAGGAATAACCGTAGGTGGACATAAACTAAGCGATGAACAACAAATACTCAATCAAAATAGAAGTGTAAATTTACTATTTGAGTTAATAGAAAAAAATGAGTTTTATATTGATAAACATACACTTTTAAAACTTCACAAAAAAGTTGCCGAGTATGAAGCTATAAGTTGGGGAGAGTTTAGAGTTAGTGAGGTAAATATTGGAGGGAGTGATTATATACCACCAAAGGCAAATGAACTTGATAGCATATTTGAAAATGGAGTAAGTGAAATAAAGAAGATATTTCATCCAATCATCAAGGCTATAACATACTTTTTATTTGGTGCAAAATCTCAATTTTTTTTTGATGGAAATAAGAGAACATCAAGACTTATGATGAACGGTATACTTTTAGATATTGGTTATCCAATATTAAATATCAAAGCCAAAGATAAATTAGAGTTTAATAAAGTGATGATTGAATTTTATGATGGTGATGACATTTTAAAAGCTATAAACTACTTACTAAATTACTATATCAAACAAAACACTCATTTGAAAACCCTTATTCTCAAATACTAAGCCAAATATATATTTAACCAAGAAACTTTTTTAAAGCTAATTTTTCTTTATATTGTATCTCATAATAAATTTTTGTTAAGTAAAAAAGTATATTTTGCGGACTAATTTCAGTCTTTTTCGCATACTCTTTTAGAATATATTGAGGAATTTTAATAGTTCTATTTTTTTGCAAAAACTTTTTTGCAATTTTTTTAAAAAAAGTAGGATTTGAGTTATAACAAAATTTAGCAAACACAAATGGCAAATGGTATTTTTTATGCCATTCATTCGCCAAATCTATCGCTTTTTCACCACTGAAATATCGCTTTAATGCTCTATCTCCAATTAAAACTTCACCTTTAATATTTAGCATTTTGGCCAAATTATTTGAAGTTTCAGATTGATAATCGCCTCTACTCTCGCCCTCAAAAACTAAAACACTCAACACTTCTTTATTTGCAATAATTCCTGCATTTGTGCATTTTTTATTTTTTGAGGCAATGCTTGAAATAAAAGCTCCATTAACTCTTCTTGCCCTAAAATCTCTATTTATTTTTGATGGATAACTTTTTTTACACTCAATAGATTTTTTTAATTGAGTGCTTTTTATATATTTTTTCAAAAAAATGTGAAAAGGAAGTAAATTTAAATAATCAATTTTTGCAAGTATCATCTCTTAATTACTTTCATTGTAAATTTTATATTTTTGATTTTCACTATAGTATAAAATTTTAGATACAATTTTGCTTTTAAATTTGAAAATGGAGGCTTTTATGAGAAAAGTTTTTGCTCTTTCTATATCAATTGCACTTTCACAAACACTTTTTGCAAATGAATTAAATTTAAAAAGTGGCTGGAATATGATAACTTCGCCAATAAATGGCAAAAAAATTAAAACTGAAGAATTGAAAGATAGTATTGTTTTTGCATTTGATAGTATTGAAAATAGCTATATCACTCCAACATATATTGATAGTGGAGTTGGTTATTGGGTGAAGGTTGATGAAAATGTAAATATTAACTTAGAAAATTTACAAGATACAAATAGTGTAACAATTCAAAGTGTAATTGAGAGTAGTATTGCCGATAAATGGAACTTAATTGGAACTCCTGTTGATATTACAAAAGCAGAGTTAAATTCACTTGGTGTTTCTTATATGTGGCATTACGATAATGAGAGTAATAGTTGGACAAATGATAATATTAAAGCAAACAGTGGTCTTTGGATAAAAAAACAAAATCAAACGGCACCAATTCAAGCAAATGGTAAAAAACTTATAATGCTTTATCTTTTGGGAAGTGACCTTGAGAGTAATGGAAATGCTGGAACAAATGATTTAAATGAAATTGTTGAAGGTTATAATAAATTAAGTGATGCTCAAAAAGAGAGTTTTGAGATGATTATAGCTTTTGGTGGAGCGAAAAAAGAGAATTGGGATGGTATAAAAATAGCAAATATAAAACAAATTATAGAAGATTCTAAAGATGGAATTTATGGAAATGCAAGTGAATATTTAGAAAAAGATTCAACTGCAAATATGGGAGAGAGTAAAACTCTTGAGAGATTTTTAAATTATTCTAAAAATATTGCAACTAAAAATAAAATTGCCGTTCTTTGGGACCACGGAGCTAGTTATGGTGGATATGGACCTGATGAGAATTATGATAAAGTTATGTCTTTAGCTGAAATTGAGAGTGCATTTAATGCCTCTGGAGTTACATTTGATTTAATTGGGTTTGATGCTTGTTTGATGGCAAGTATTGAGAATGCAAAATATGTGAAAAAATATGCAAACTTTCTCTTAGCTTCTGAAGATTTGGAACCAGGACACGGTTGGAATTGGACACACATTGTTACAAATTTTGTAGAGAAAAATTCTATTGAAGAGTTTGGCAAAAGTGCAGTTGATAGTTTTGTAGATAATGCTTCTCATCCATATCAAGATGAGGGAAAAACTTTATCTTTAGTTGATTTATCAAAATTAGATATGCTTTTAAGCACAATGGATGGAGCAGGAGCAATTCTTTCAAATGGTTTGAATAATTCAAATATCAAAGATAGCATAATAAATACAAACTCTATCGTAAGGGATTATGGTAAAAAACATTCAGGTGATGGACTTCCAATTTCGATTGATTTGAAACATTATGTAACTTCGCTTTATTCATCTATTGAAGATAAAGATGCAAAAGAGAAAATAAATAGTGTAATGAGTGCATTAAATGAATATATAATTTATGCAAAAGAAGATGGTACAAGGCAAAATAGCAACGGTGTAACAATAGCACCACTGTTGAAAGTTTTGCAAAATGCACAAAATGATATAGTTGTAAGTGATGGATGGACAACACTTTCAAATAGTTTTTCTAGCTTCAAAACTTCTGATACAACTACACCAACAGTTGCAAATGAAAATTATAACGATACTATGTTTCAAGAGAGAGCTTTAAGAAGTATGTTTGATGGAATTAGCTCAACAAAAGATGGTATGTCGGCTGATTTTAATGATGATAACTTATATGAAGTAAATGTTGTATATGGTTTAGAAGATACACAAGATGGCTCTTTTATACTACTAGGTCAACTTCCAGCTTTACAATATGGCAATGGAAAATATTTTGCACCAAAATGGAATAAAAAATGGTTTGCTCTAAAAGATAGCAAAAATAGTGGAAACTACACATTAATGCCACTATTTTATGAAGATAGTTTTGATGGTATGATTAGATATAGTGTAGATGTGGCTTACAATGGTAAAGATGCAATTATGGAACTTGTCTATGATGAAAAGAGTGATAAATTTGTATCTCATAAAATAGTTACTTATAGCATTACAAAAGATGGTACAGTAATTTACGATAAAGCTTCAAAAGATTTAAAATCTGGTGATAAAATAGAATTTTTTTCTCAATCATTTAAAACAGATGAAAACGGCGATGAAGATGTTGGTGAATGGGTAACTTTTGGTTCAATTACATTAGATGGTACACCTGAATTTTATACAAAAGAAGAAGATTTAGAAGGTTATAATTATCAATATTTTATGGTAGGTTATGATGTGAATTATAATTATGCAACTACAAGCGCAACTACTATTAAATAGTTCAAAAGGGAGTTTTTTAATACTCCTTTTTATAAAATAAATCGATTGAATTGCTCTCATTTGAAATAGTACTCTCAACACCTAAATTTTTATTAATATTATACTCAATCACGATACTGTTTTTATTTGCTGAATTTTTATAACCTACAGTTATATCATCTGTTAATTTTTTACCAACTTCAACATTGATAGCTGAACTTACATCATCTTGTGAAATATCGATTTTATCGAGTTCTAAACCAAGCCCTTTTGCAATATCTTTTGAAATTGAATTAGATAAAAATATTAAAGCTTTTTGTGAATAATTTGTAGTTTTTGCATTATTATTTAACACATCATCTGAATTTTGTCCAAAAACTAAATATGAAATAATATCTTTTTTTGGCATATCTGGAATTGAGCTAAAGTCTAACTTAGGATTTTTTAAATTACCAGTTACACTTATAAAAATTTCTACTTTATTTTCAATATATTTAAGCTTCAAATCAAGCAGTGGATTTGAGTATTTTGTGCCGATAAAACGGATATAACTAGGTTCAATTAAAATTTTTTTACCCTCGATATTATATTCACCTTTTAAAATTTCAATATTCCCATAAATCCCGAGTTCAGCATCAAACTCTTTTAAAATTTTTAAATAAGCATTAAAAGCAATTTCGCCATTTTCATTTTTATATAAAACTTCACCTTTGTTTAAAATATCTAAATTTATGTAATAATTTTTTAGTGAATTTTGCTCTTTTTTGACTTCTGTTTTTTTGACAATAATAATATCATCATCACTTGGAGGAGATATATTTTTTGGAATTTGATAAGTTATTTTTAATTTATTTAAAACAATTTCACCTATGATTTTTACTTTTTCACCATAATTTATATTGACATTACTATCAGCAATTGCCTTTCCATAACCATATTTTTCAATAAATAATTTATTAGTTTTTAATTTTAAATCAATTTCATTGGCAATTTTTTGTGCATTTATAAAAATATTTTTGTTTAAAATTATTTCACTTATAGTTATATTTTCATCTTTAATTTTAATCATTACATCTTTTGTCAAATAAAATTCTCTATTTAAATCTTTTTCTACAAACTTATCTAATTTAAAATTCACATTTTTTAAGATTAAATTCTCTTTTGTACCATTTAAAGTTAAATTTATATTTTTTATCTCTTTGTCTTCAAAAAGGACTTTTTTAGAGTTTAATTGCAAATTTATATTTGGATTTGTTAAATTTCCATCGATTTTTGAATTTAAATGGACTTTCCCATCAATTGGCACTTTTTCAAATGGATAAAGTGAATTTAACTCATCTTGAAGTTCGCTTAAATCACAATTTGAAGATACTCGCAAATCAAACGGATTTAATCCTCCATTTACATCGATTGTTAGGCTATTGCTTGAGAGTTTTAAATTTAATTTTTCCCTTAATTTAGTTGCATTTAAGTTAATTTTTAATTTATCACTTATTAATTTTAAATTTTCAACTTTTAAGTCTTCATCTTGAAAATAAATTTTAAACTTATTTGATTTTAACTTTTTTTGATAAATATTAGAATCTAGTAATTTTGCTTCTAAATTAAGTTCATTTAAATTTAAATTATAATTGCCATTTAAATCCATTTTTACGAATGAATCTTCAAACTCTTTTGGTAAATTTTTAATTATTTTCGCAAAATATAAATTATTTGAATTTAATTTAAAAGTTAAAAAATTAAAATCATTTGTATAAATTTGAGAGTTAAAAAGGTGTGAATTTAAATTTGCATTAAAATTTTTTTGATTTCCATTTAAATTTATCATCAAATTATTTAGTTCACTCAACTCAACTATCTTAAACTCATTCATATTAAACTTCAAATCATAATCATAATTTAGCGAATTTACATCAAAATTTACGTTTGCATTTAAAAGTTGTATATTAGAAATATTTGTTTCTATATTTGAAGTTGTATTTGTTAAATTTAATTTTGAATTTAAAATATCATATTTTAAGTCGGAATTAAAATTATTTAAGCTTATCTTATAATTTTTATAAATATCTTTTGCATCTATTTTTACATTTGCTTTAATCTCTTTAAGATTTCCACTGCTTGAAATATCAACTTTTAACTTTTCTAAATTAAGATTTTCATCTTGGCTAAATTTATATAAATACGAATTTTTCAGAGTTTGAAAATCATCAAGTTTTGCATTTAAATTAAAAATCGTAGTGTTATTTATGTCATTTAAATTTGTACTCAAATCACTTTTTAATTCAATATTAGAAATATTGGAATTTAAAATCGCATTTAAATTTAAATTTAAAATAGATTGATTTATATCAAAACTTGAAGTTAAATTGAACTTTTTCGGGCTTAATTTCAACTCTTTATATAAATTTTTCCCACTCAAATCAAGTTTTGTATCTATTTTTTTAAAATTACCATCAACCAAAAGTTTGATATTTTCGATATTTTGCAAAGTTATATTTTTATCTTCAACCTCTTTAGCAAAAACAAAATTTTTAGGAATTTTTAAATTTGAACTAAAGTGATATTTATCGATTTGAAAATGACCCTTCAAACTCTCAATATTTAAAATATTTGAATTCAAATTAAGCATAAATTCGCTAATTAATTCGTTTGTAGCCACATAAAAAAAGTTATTTTTAGAATTTAAATTTAAATTTTCAATTTTATACTTATCATAAGTGATTTTTTGCGAAGTTAAATTTAACTCATTTACTCTTATTTCTCTAAAATATGGAATTTTAAAATTTATTTCATTTTCACTTGGAGCAAAAATCCAATTTATAAACCCTTCTTTAATGGCTAAATCATCAGCTTTTATAGAGTTTATTTGTAAAGTTTTATCGATTAATTTAAAATAATCTAACTTTAAATCTAACTTCTTTATTTTTATATCATCGTTATAATTAAACTCTAAAACTTTAATTCCACTAAAAACTCCACCTTTTAAACTTAAACTAATATTTAAATCTTTTAATGGCTCTTTTAAATAATTATTAAGTAGATGTAAATTTTCCAAATATATAAGCAAAGAGATAGATAAAAATAAAACTATTACAAAAATTGCTTTAAAAAATAGTTTTAAAAGTTTCATTTGAGCCTAAATTTCACTTTTTTGCCTCTTCATATACTCACACTTATAATTATTTAGCATTTTATACTCTGCATCTATATCAAACACAAATTTAACTGCTTCAATGATTGAGTCGGCAATTGGCTCTTCAGCGATATTTTTTAATTTTACTGTTGGAGAGTGTAAAAATTTATTAAAACTGCTATGAACTATTTTTAACACAGCTTCTTTTGCATTTTCATCGATATAACCCTTTTTAATGGCTTTTTCAATAACTTCAATTGAACTATTTTTAGCTTGATTTCTAATCTCTTTAATAATTGGCTCAACTGCCAAATTTTGAAGCCACTTAAAAAACTCAACTGAATATCTTCCTATGATTGAATAAGCAATTTTAGCTTGTTCTTCGCGAAGAGCTAAATTTTTATTTACAATCTCTTGCAAATCATCAACTCTATAAATTTCAATATCAAATCCAACTATATCATCAATATCCATAGGAACGGCTATATCAAACCAATATCTTTGAAAACTTTTTGGCTCAATCATATCTTGATAGATGATAGTATGAGGAGCGCCAGTTGCACTAAATAGTAATCTATATCTATTAATCAACTCCTTCAGTTTAGAATATGGTTCAGCACTTGCCATATTACCAAGTTCTTTCACTATTTCGTTTGCTTTATTTAAATCTCTATTTATTAAAATTACATTGCAACCACTATTTATTAAATGTTTTGCCGTAAGTATACTCATCTCTCCAGCACCTATTACTAAGCCCGTATAACCGCCAAGTTCTCCACCAAATATATCTTTAGCTTTTGCAACTGCTGCACTTGCAACTGAAACAGAATTTTTTGAAATATCAGTTGAATTTCTAACACTAGCTGCACATTTAAACGCATAATGCATCGCTCTTGAGAGTTTTTGAGAGCAAAACTTTTTTTCATACGAAAAGTTAAAAGCATCTTTTAATTGCCCAGAAATTTGGGTTTCACCTATAACTAAGCTATCAAGTGAACTAGCAACTGAAAAGAGATGATGAATTGCTCCATTATCCTCAAAAATATCGGCTCTTCCCTCTAATTCATCTTTTGGAATAGTTGAATAATTTGAAAGCTTTTCTAAAATAAATTCAGTTGTATTAATCGCTTCAATCACACTTAATATGAGCTCAACTCTATTGCAAGTTGAGAGTAAAATAACTTCATTTATGCTAGAGTAAGTGATTAAAGTGTTTAAAAATTCTTCTTTAGCTTCATCATTATTAAAAGCTAACTTTTCTCTTGTTTTAATATCTGTGTTTTTGTGTGAAAAACTAATTAATAGATAATGCATTAAAACTCCCTATCTATCATACTTCGCATAATTGCAATTAACTCATTTGCATCTTCATTTTCAAGGGCTTTTATTCCATCATTTGCCAGTGTAATTGCAATATTTAAACTCTCTTCTTTAATATTAGCAACTGTAAATTTCTCTTTTAGCCAACTCTCTTCATACTCGCTCAATTCCCTTGCAAACATCGATTTAAGCAACTCTTTATCATCAAAATCTAACTTTTCATACAATAAAATATAAGGAAGTGTACTCTTTCCATCTCTAAAATCACTCATTGCAGGTTTGCCCAGTTGTTCGCTAGTTTGAGTAATATCAAGCAAATCATCAACTATTTGAAAAGCAATTCCCAAATTTTTACCATAAAGTCCAAATTTATTGCTATTTTTACCCGCAAGAATTGCCGAAGCTTTCGCACTTGCTTCAATTAATGCTGAAGTTTTTTTATAAATCATATCAAAATATAAATCTTTATTTGAATTAAACTTTTGAGCAAGTTCCACATCTAAAAATTCACCAATTGAAAGAAGTGTGACTGCATTTGAGATAACTTGAGCGATATTACTATCAAATTTCGTAAGCTCAAAAAAAGCTTTTGAGTACAAAATATCACCTAACATAATCGATTTTTTATTTCCAAAAGAGGCATTAATCGAAGGTTTTCCTCGTCTTATAATTGACTCATCAATTACATCATCGTGAAGTAAACTCGCTAAGTGAATTAACTCTACAATTGCACAAAGTTTTATTGAAATTTCACTCTCTTTTGCAATTTTTAAAATTAACTTACTTCTTAGCATTTTACCTATTGAAATGTTATTATATATTTGCAATATTTTGCTATTATCTATCTCATTTATGTAAGTTTGCATTTGATTTTGAACTTTTATTAGCATATTTGCCTCTTTATTTTTTTATATATAATTCAAAAGTTGCTATTTTTTTCATAATATCCATATCTTTAAAAACTAAAAATATGAAACTACCCTCTTTTTCGTAATTTTGTTGTGGTAATAAATTCAATTTAAAGCTATCTAACCCATATTGTTTATATAAAATAAATTGCTTATTAAATCCATCATAATTTAAGTGCATAACTAAACCCTCATTCATAAAAAGGGTCCATCTAAAGTATAATTTCTTCTCTCGTACACCATCAGTTATAATTTTTTCGTAAATTTCATCTTTTTTTAAACTAATTTCCTCTTGTGTATCCCAAATTACAGCAGCAGAAAATAGATTAATACAAAAAAGTGCAATTAATAAAATTTTACTCATTTTGAGACACTATATTCGCCGTTAAGTGGATGAACATATCTTTTTTTGCCAACTCTAACTTTTTTTCATCGTTATATTTTAAAGTTAAAATTTTTTTATCAACATCTTCTATTTTATTTTGTTCTAACAAAAACTCAAGAAGTGCCAATCTTTCGATTAAATTTTCAATTTCATTTTCTACTAAATTTCTATTTGCATTATAAACTATATCAAAAAAGTTATCTCGTGGATTTCCCGCAAAAATATCATCACTTTCTAAAAACATTTTAACTCCAAAAATTAAATTAAAAAAAGTAAGAAAAAACTTACTTTTTACTCATCTTCACAATATTTATTAAAGACTTCGCTCGGAATACCAGCACCGTACTCATACACTAATTCTCCACCATCTTTACCCTGTTTTAGCATTAGTGTAATAACTAAAATCACACCAACTAAAAATATAACTTCCAAAATTTGTTTTTGAAACTTTGAAGCTAAAACTTTCACTATCGCTAAAACACTCATCGCAATTGCTAAAATAATTCCAAGTTTTGCATGTTCTTTTAACTCTTCTTTACCCTCATCACTCAAAACTCCAGCAATATCGGCAATTCCTTGCATAACACCACCACTATACCAAGCACCTATCGTAAAAATAGCTGCAAAAATAGCTAATAAAAATGTAACTTTAGAGTAAGTTTCATTCTTTGTATATAAAAAAACTCCTTGAAAAACTAGTGTTAAAATCGGCAAAACAATCGCAAAATGAACAATTGCTGGATGAAGTGGAATTGCACTCTCCATTAGTCACTCCTTTTTTTAATTTTAAAAATATTAGATTACATCAATAACTCTTAATTATTCTTTTAATCTTACTTCAATTGAGAGTTTATGAGCTTCAAGCCCTTCAATATCAGCAATCAAACTCCCATGAACTCCTATCTCTTTAATTGCATTTTTAGAAAATGAAATAATTGAAGATTTTTTTAAGAAATTCTCAACACTTAATGGCGAGAAAAATTTCGCAGTTGAGCCTGTTGGGAGAGTGTGATTTGGTCCAGCGATATAATCGCCTATTGCTTCAGGAGTATTTGCACCCAAAAATATCGCTCCAGCATTTTTAATATAAGGCAACAGTTCAAATGGATTATTTGTGACAACTTCAAGGTGTTCTGGTGCAATTTCATTCATCAATTCAATCGCTTCACTCATATTTTTTGCGATAATAATCGAACATCGCTCATTTATTGATTTTTGTGCAATCTCTTTTCGGCTTAAATTTTCAAGCCAAAGCTTAATCTCTTTTTCAACATTAAAAGCCAACTCTTTTGAACTTGTAATTAATATTGAACTCGCCATTTCATCGTGTTCAGCTTGACTTAACATATCAATTGCAATGTGACTTGGTTTTGCACTCTCATCAGCTAAAACCCCAATTTCACTAGGTCCAGCTATCATATCGATATTAACTTCACCATAAACAAGCTTTTTAGCCGTTGCGACAAAAATATTACCAGGTCCCGTGATTACATCAACTTTTGGAATTAAATTTGTGCCATAAGCCATCGCTGCAATCGCACTAGCACCGCCAACTTTGAAAACTCTATCCACTTTACATAAATGTAGCGAAGCTAAAAGCAACTCATTTATATAATTCTCTGGAGTTGGAGTGCAAACTATTATCTCTTTCACTCTCGCAACAATCGCTGGAATTGCATTCATAAGTAGTGAGCTTGGATAAACCGCTTTTCCTCCAGGAATATAAAGTCCAGCTTTTTCAATTGGAGTTACTTTTTGACCTAAAATCGTGCCATTATCTTCGTAATCTAGCCAACTTTTTGGCAATTGTTTTTCGTGATAAGATTTTATTCTCTCATAAGCCACCAAAAGTGAAGTTTTAATTTTTTCATCTAAATTTTCATAAGCTAACTTCATATCATCTTTTGAAATTTCTATTTCAGTCGCATTTTTTGGTGTCCATTTATCAAATTTGCTTATATGATTTATTAATGCAACATCTTTTTGATTGATAACTTCTTCAATTAAATTTGAAACAATATTTGAAACATTTTTAATATCAAGTTTACCTCTATTTAAAATTTCATTAAAATTTTGATTAAAATCACTATCAATTGTTGAAAAAATTTTCATTTAAATCCTTTTAATAAAATTGCAAAAGGTTACCAAAATAGGAATTTTAAAACACTTAAGGATAAATATGATATATTTTAAGTAAAAATCGATAAATTAGGTTTATATGGATAGAATTTTTACACTTTTAGCTTCTCTTTCGATTGTTAGTAAAATTGTTATCTTATATCTTTTTTCTATTTTTGTGATTGCTTTATCGTTTTATTATTATGCTACAAATATCACATATCCCGCTATTTTGAAAATTGAACATCAAAAAATAAAAACAATTACAAGTTTAATAAAAGAAGATGTCGAAATTATGCTTCAATTTGACTTGGATGAAAGTTATCAAGAGATAGAAAAAATTTTAAAAAGAGATGGGCAAATCATTGGGATTTATGTAAATAATGAACAAAATACTTCTACAGGAATTTCTAATTTAAGCTTCAAAAAAAGCGAAAATATAGAGTTTTATGAAAATAAAGAGTACTTTTCATATTATGTTAAATTAAAAAATAAAGGTTTTTTTGTTCTATTTTTTTCAGCAAAAAGTTATCTGCAAAATTTAGAAAATTATAATATTTTTACAAAAAATATTTTTATTGAAATTTTAGTTTTATTAATATTATTTATTTTTATTTTAAAATATTTAATGAGTCCACTCTCAAAATTAGCCGATAGTTTGCGAAATATTAATTTAGAAAAAGAGATAAATTTAAATTTACCAAAAATTAAATCTAACGATGAAAGAAGAGAATTAATTATCGCAGTTGAATTGATGAGTAAAAAAATAAATAGATATATAAGAGAACTTTCACTATTTAATAAATCCCTAGAAAATAAAGTAAACGAGAGAACAAGAGAGTTATTTTTAGCAAAAGAGGAAGCTGAAAGAGCAAATAGAGCTAAGAGTGAATTTTTAGCAAATATTTCGCACGAAATTAGAACTCCACTTAATTCTGTTATTGGTTTTACGGATTTACTTGAAACATCAATCACAAGCAAAAAAGAGAAAAATTATCTTCAATCAATTAAAAGTGGAGGTAAAAATTTATTAATTTTGATTAATGATATTTTAGATTTATCTAAAATCGAAGCTGGAAAGATGAATTTAGAATATTGTAATGTAAATATTTATGAATTAATTGATGAAATTAAGAAAATATTTAGCTTAAAACTTGAAGAGAAAAAATTAAACTTTGATGTAAATATAGCAAAAGATATAAATAATTATTTATATTTAGATGAAGTTAGAATAAGACAAGTACTCGTAAATATCGTAGGAAATGCGATTAAATTTACAGATAGTGGAACTATTAGTTTAAATATTATTTTTACTCAAAAGAGTGAGGATTTGATAGATTTAAAAATTTTAGTTTCAGATAGTGGAATTGGAATACCAAAAAGTGAACAAGAGAATATTTTTAAACCTTTTGTACAACAAGATGGACAAAGCACAAGAAAGTATGGAGGCACGGGTTTAGGGCTTTCGATTAGTAAAAAATTGGTTGAAATGATGAATGGAGAAATTAATGTTGATAGTGAAGTAAATGTTGGAAGTATATTTTTTATAAATTTATATGATGTAAAAATTTTAGAACCTATTAATAGAACCGAAAATAAGCTAATTTCACAAAAAAATGAAGAAGAGGTAATTTTTGAAAATTCTAAAATATTAATTGTAGATGATATTAAAGATAATATAGAGTTATTAAAAGCTTATTTAAATAATACAAATATAGAAATAATCGAAGCAACCAATGGATATATGGCGATTGCTAAAGCGAAGGAGTATGAGCCAAATTTGATTTTAATGGATATTTCAATGCCAATAATGGATGGATATGAAGCAAATAATAAAATTAAAGAGATTGAAAAGTTAAAGAATATTCCCGTTATTGCTTATACGGCTTCTGTTACCAAAAAAGAGCAAGAAAAAATTATGAGTTTAGGATTTGCTGATTTTTTAGGAAAACCAATATTAAAAGAAGAGTTAATAAATTGTGCAAAAAAATTTTTAAAACATAAAAAAAATATGAAAAACAGAGATAAATTGCAAATAAATTTAAATGAAAATATTTTAAAAATATTAAAAGAGTATGTAAAAAAATTGAGTGAACTTTATGAATTAGGAGATTCGGCTTTGATAAAAGAGCATATAATAAAATTTGAAGGGTTTATTAATGAAAATTCAATTTTAGAATTAAAAGAAAATTTAAATATACTTTTAAATTCTATTGATAATTTTGATATAGATGGTTTTTATAAAGAGCTTTTATCTTTAAAATCTTTTTTTAATATAAGTGAGTAAAAAATGTTAAAAAATGCTCCACGAGTTTTAATTGTCGATGACAATCCTAAAAATATCCAGATTGTTGCAAATATTTTAAAAAGTGAAGATTATTTAATTTCATTTACAAATAATGGTAAAAAAGCTTTTGAGCTTTGTCAAAAAAATCAATTTGATTTAATTTTACTTGATGTAATGATGCCTGAAATTGATGGCTTTGAAGCTTGTAAATTAATTAAAAATATAGATTTATATATCGATGTGCCTGTGATTTTTTTGACTGCTAAAACTGAAATGGATAATATTTTAAAAGGTTTTGAAGTTGGTGGAGTTGATTATATAATTAAACCTTTTAATGCTCAAGAGTTACTTCAAAGAGTAAAAACTCAATTAAAAGTAAGAGAATTAACTTATAAATTAATTGAAACTGAAAAAATGGTTGCAATTGGAGAATTGGTAGCTGGAGTTGCCCACGAAATCAATACTCCAATAGGAGTTGCTGTTACTGCTACTTCTAAAATGGAAAGTAAAACAAAAATACTTATCGAATCTTTTAATAAATCTGAATTAACAAAAGATGAATTAAATGAGTATTTAGAGATTATTCAAAGAGGTTTAACTATAAGTTTAAAAAATTTAGAGAGAGCAAATGAGTTAATTCAATCTTTTAAACAAGTTGCCGTAGACCAATCTAGCGAAGATAAAAGAAAGTTTAATGTATGTAAATATTTTTGTGAAATTTTAATGACACTTGAGCCAAAATTTAAAAATAGTGATTATAAAATTAATTTAAATTGTAATATTGATTTAGAGTTATACTCATTTGCAGGAGCTTATTCTCAAATTTTAACAAATTTAATTATGAACTCTTTTATCCACGGTTTTAAAAATTTAAAAAGTGGAGAAATTAATATTTATCTATCGATAAAAGATGAAAAACTAGTTATAATTTATATGGATAATGGAGTTGGAATAGTAAAAGAAAATATAAAAAGGGTGTTTGAACCTTTTTTTACAACAAATAGAGAAAACGGTGGAAGTGGACTTGGAATGGCAGTAGTTTACAATTTAATTACTCAAAGATTAAATGGAAAAATAGAAATTGAGAGTGAAAGTGAAAAAGGTATAAAATTTTTTATCGAAATACCTCTAAAGGATTAAAATGAGTGAAAAATTAATATTTGCAGAAAATAAAAAAAACACACAAGAAATAAGTAATGAGTTTTGGAAAATTTTAATTGTAGATGATGAAGAAGATATTCATATTGTGACTAAATTTGCATTGGAAGATTATATTTTTGAAAATAAAAAATTAAAATTTATAAATGCTTATAGTGCAAAAGATGCAAAAAATATTTTAAAAAATGAGAATGATATCTCAATAATTCTTTTAGATGTTGTAATGGAAGAGAATGATGCTGGATTAAAACTTATAAAATATATTAGAGAAGAGTTAAAAAATAAATTTTTAAGAATAATTTTAAGAACAGGGCAACCTTGGGTTGTACCTGAAAATGAAGTAGTTTTAAAATATGACATAAATGCTTATAAAGCTAAGACAGAATTAACCGACAAAAAACTTTTTACAGTTGTTACGACTGCACTTCGTTCATATAGAGATTTAATAAAAATAGTAGAACAAGAACAAATCTTAAGCAAACAAGCTAAATTTGTAGCAATGGGCGAAATGATAGATGCAATCGCACATCAATGGAAACAACCATTAAGTGTTATAAGCCTTTATGCTTCGATTATTCCACTAAAACATATGGATAATGAGTGTACGGATGAGGAAGCACAAAGAGTTAGTGATGATATTTTATTTCAAATTAGACATTTAAGCGAAACATTAGAAGAGTTTAGAGGTTTTTTTAGACCAAATAAAAATAAAATAAAATAAAATTTAAAATACTAGATGTTATAAATTCTGTTTTAATTTTATTAAAAAATGACATTATTTCAAATAAGATAGAAATAGAAATTCAAGATAGCGAAATATCAACTTATGGTTATCCAAATGAGTTAAAACATGTCATTTTAAATATTATAAATAATTCTAAAGATAATTTTAATGAACGAAATATAAAAAATAGAAAAATAAATTTTGAAATTGAAGAAGATAACGAATATACAACTATTTTTATTTGGGATAATGGTGGTGGAATTGATGAGGATATATTACCTAAAATATTTAACTTAAATTTCACAACAAAAGAGGAAAATAGGGGAAGTGGGCTTGGGCTTTATATCTCTAAATTAATTGTTGAAAATAGTATGCAAGGCTCTATTTTAACTAAAAATTTTAAATTAGGTGTAAAATTTATTACAAAGTTACCAAAAATTTATTAAAATAATGAAAAATTCAAGGAGAATTAATGATAAAAGTTTTAATACCTTTAGCGAATGGTTTTGAAGAGATAGAAGCAGTAAATATTATTGATGTTTTAAGAAGAGCAGGAATTGAAGTTATAATTGCAGGAGTGGATGGGGATTTGATTGAGGGGGCAAATAAAATTTTAATTAAAAGTGAATGTTCGATTAATGAAATAAATTCAATTGATGATATTGATATGGTGGTTTTACCTGGAGGTTGGGGTGGAACAAATACTTTAGCACAAAATCAAAAAGTTCAAACTCTACTAAAAGAGATGAATGAAAAAGGCAAAAAAATTGGTGCAATTTGTGCAGCTGTATTTGCACTAGAAAAAGCTGGAGTTTTAAAAGATGGTTTTACTTGTTATCCATCAGTTGAAGACCAAATAAAAACAAAGGGTTACACTTCAACTCAAAAAGTTGTAACAACACAAAATATTATGACAAGTAGAGGTCCAGCAACGGCAATTTGTTTTGGATTGGCAATTGTAAAAAAATTGGTTGGTGAAGAGAGTTATCAACAGTTAAAAAGTGGCTTATTAGCCGATTATTGTTAGAAGGAGTTTAGTAAAGATGTATTTGACAAATGAGAATGAACACGAATATAGATTTGGTGATAATGGACCAAAATACTTAGCAAAAGGTCCATTTATCGATATGGGAGTTGTAATTATTCAAGGTGGACAAGAGTTTGAAACTCATAAACACGTAAAACAAGAAGAGTCATTTTTTGCACTTGAGGGTGAATGCGATGTTTATGTAGATGGAAAATTAGTAAAAATTAAAAAGGGTGATTATTTAAGATGTGACCCAAATGAAGCTCACTACTTTAAAAACATAAGTGATAAGCCATTTAAAGCTGTATTTATAAAAGCTATTCATTCTCAAGAAAAAGATAGTGTTTATATCGATTGGAAACCAGATAAAGAGTTCATAAAAGAGTAAATTTAAGAAAAAATTTACAAAAACTTAGATACAATCACCCCCTTAAACTGAATGAAGAATTTTTGTAAAAGTTGGGAGCTTTTTCAAGGGTTGGTTTAATTCAGTCTCATTAAACCTGTTAGTTTAGTTAATTCCCATAGGAGAAAATATGAAAGTTAGGCCATCGGTTAAAAAGATGTGTGATAATTGTAAAATTATCAAAAGAAAAGGTGTTGTAAGAATAATTTGCACAAATCCAAAACATAAGCAAAGACAAGGATAAGAAATGGCAAGAATTGCTGGTGTTGATTTACCTAAGAAAAAGAGAATTGAATACGGACTTACTTACATATATGGAGTTGGTTTAACAACTTCTAGAAAAATTTTAGATGCTGTTGGCATTTCATACAATAAAAGAGTTCACGAATTAAGCGAAGATGAAGCCGCAACTATTAGAAATTTCATTCAAGATAATGTTACTGTTGAGGGTGATTTAAGAAGAAAAGTTGCAATGGATATTAAAGCTTTAATAGAAATCGGGACTTATAGAGGTTTAAGACATAGAAAAAGTCTTCCAGTTAGAGGTCAAAAAACTAAAACGAATGCTAGAACTAGAAAAGGCAAGAAAAAAACTGTAGGTAGTGCATAAAAGGAATAGTGTATGGCAAAAAGAAAAGTTAGAAAAAAAGTTGTAAAGAAAAATATTGCAAGAGGTGTAGTGCATATTGCGGCTACATTTAATAATACTCTTGTTAGTGTAACTGATGAGATGGGTAATGCCATAGCTTGGAGTTCTGCAGGAAGTCTTGGCTTTAAAGGTAGCAAAAAATCTACTCCATTTGCGGCACAACAAGCAGCTGAAGATGCCATGAATAAAGCAAAAGAGCAAGGCATTAAAGAGGTAGGTATTAAAGTTCAAGGTCCAGGAAGTGGAAGAGATACTGCAGTTAAAAGTGTTGGTTCAATGGAAGGAATTAGAGTAATTTGGTTTAAAGATGTTACACCACTTCCACATAATGGTTGTAGACCACCTAAGAGAAGAAGAGTATAGGAGATTAGATGGCTAGATATAGAGGACCTGTTGAAAAAATAGAAAGAAGATTAGGTGTTAGTTTAGAGCTTAAAGGTGAGCGAAGGTTAGCTGGTAAATCTGCACTTGAGAAAAGACCTTATCCACCAGGGCAACACGGACAAAGAAGAACAAAAGTAAGTGAGTATGGGCTTCAATTAAAAGAAAAACAAAAAGCTAAATTTATGTATGGTATTCCTGAAAAACAATTTGGAAATCTCTTTCAAGAGGCAAATAGAAAAGATGGTAATACTGGAGAAAATCTAATTGCTTTACTTGAGCAAAGATTAGATAATGTAGTTTATAGAATGGGATTTGCTTCAACTAGAGCATTTGCTAGACAATTTGTAACTCACGGTCATATTTTAGTAGATGGAAAAAGAGTTAATATTCCTTCTTTTAGAGTAAGAGCTGGTCAAAAAGTTGAAGTTAAAGAATCAAGTAAAAATAATCTTCAAGTAAGAAGAGCATTAGAGCTTACTAATCAAACTGGAATGGTAAGTTGGGTTGATGTTGACAAAGAGAAGGTTTTTGGAATATTCACAAGAATTCCTGAGCGAAGCGAAGTTCAAATTCCAATAGAAGAAAGATTAATTGTAGAGTTATACTCTAAATAAAAATTAAAATAAATGGGTGAATACTTATGAATAATATTAAAACATCACCATATAAACCTACAAATATAGATATTAATATGATAGGCGACAATAAAGCACAAATTGTTGCTTATCCATTTGAAAGTGGTTATGGAATAACATTAGCACATCCTATTAGAAGACTTCTTTTAAGCTCTTCTGTGGGTTTTGCTCCAATTGCTATAAAAATCGATGGTGCAACACACGAATTTGATAGCGTTAGAGGAATGAGTGAAGATGTAGCTATTTTCATTATAAACTTAAAAAATATTAGATTTAAACTGAAAGATGGTGTAGAAAAAGCAATAGTGGAATATTCCTTTAAAGGTTCTAAAGAGATTAATGGAAGTGACCTTGAAACTGATGAAGTTGAAATTGTTACCAAAGATACTTATTTAGCAACAATTAATGAAGATGCTGCTTTGAAATTTTCTTTAATTATCGAAAAAGGAATAGGATATGTTCCTAGTGAAGAGATTAGAGATTTAGTAAAAAAAGAGGATAGTGGTTATATTGCTTTAGATGCTTTTTTTACACCTATCAAAAATGTGGTTTATGATATAGAAAATATTTTAATAGAAGATAACCCAAATTATGAAAAAGTAATCTTTACAATTGTAACAGATGGTCAAATTGACCCCATTAATGCATTTAAAAATGCTTTAAGTGTTATGTATGAGCAAATGGAAGTTTTTAAAAAAGAGCTTGAAATAAATTCAGCAGATAAGTTTGAGATACAAGAAGATTTAGTTGAATTAAAAGTTTTGACTCAAAAAATTGAAGATTTAAATTTAAGTGCTAGAAGTTTCAATTGTTTAGATAGAGGTGAAATTAAATATCTTGGCGAACTTGCTTTAATGAATGAAACTGAACTTAAAGAAATTAAAAATTTAGGTAAAAAATCACTTGATGAAATTAAAGCTAAGTTAGATGAAGTTGGTTTTCCTGTGGAAAAAAGTTTAAATGAAGAGCTAAAAACAGCTTTAAGCAAAAAAATAAAAAAGTTAAAGTCAATAATTTAAAAGGAAGAGATAATGAGACATAGACACGGATATAAAACATTAAGTAGAGATGCATCTCATAGAAAAGCACTACTTAAAAATCTTTCTATCTCATTAATAAATTATGGTAAAATTGAGACTACTCTAGCTAAAGCTAAAGCACTTAGAAGTGTTGTTGAAAAATTAATTACAAAAGCTAGAAATGCTGATTTCAATACTCATAGAGCAGTTTTCAAAGAGCTTCAAAATAAAGAAGCTACCAAAAAATTAATTAATGAAGTAGGACCAAAATATACTGAAAGAAATGGTGGATACACAAGAATTATAAAAACTAGACAAAGAAGGGGCGATGCTTCTCCAATGGCTTACATTGAGTTAGTATAACTTCCTCTTTTTTTCTTTTTAACTTGTTGAATGAATAATATTTGCCTCTTGTTGAATTTTATTTTCAATACTGCTTCGTTCAAGTAATTTTGCATATTTTTGCTCTAATACATTCATAAGTTTAGTGAATATTTTTTCATTTGGTTGATTTTTGCAAACTCTTGCATCATACTCCTCTATTATACTTTTATACACTTCTATAAAATCCATAACCATTCTAAGTACTAAATTTGATAACGTTGTATTTTTAATATCAATATCTCTTACAATTTGAAATACAAATATAAATATCGCCTTTTTTCTTTGGTCTAAATCATCACTTTTTATATATGCTCCCTCACCTCGCTCAACATAAATCATTCTATAAAGTGATGCTAAAATAGCATAATAAACTTCCTCTTTTTTTCTAGATTTTGTAGTCTTATCCGCTCTTTCAATCTCATTTATCATATCAGTAACAGTCACTCCCGTTGACCAATGTCTTACAATTTTATGTACTGGATTAAAAATATCTGGATGTTCAGCTTTTATCCAATTATCTGGTGCTTTAATGCTACTAACAACTGTTTCAGTAGTTTCCTCTTTTTCTTTAAAAAAAGCCATTCATCCCTCCATTTATAAACTTACATCTACTTGAATTATTTAAAATAATATCACACTAATTATAAGATGTAAATGATATTATCATTAGTATTTTTTTATTTAATTGATAAGATATATTAATTATTGTATAATCGCCTAAAAGCAAGGAGTCTTTATGAGAATTAGAAAAAAAGCTTTAACATTTGAAGATGTACTCTTAGTTCCTAAATATTCACAAGTTTTACCAAAAGAGGTAAATGTAACAAGTAAATTAACTAAAAATATAACTTTAAATATTCCTATAGTTTCGGCAGCAATGGATACTGTCACAGAGTTTCGTGCAGCAATTACAATGGCTAGACTTGGTGGAATTGGAATAATACATAAAAATATGGATATAGAAAGACAAGTAAAAGAAGTAAAAAAAGTAAAAAAAAGTGAAAGTGGAGTGATAATTGACCCAATTTTTATTCAACCTTACGAGAGTTTAGCTGAAGCTAGAAAAGTGATGGATGAGTACAAAATTTCTGGAGTTCCTGTCGTTGATAAGCATAAAAAATTAATTGGAATTTTAACAAATCGTGATATGAGATTTCAAAATGATATGAGTAAAAAAGTTGACGAAATAATGACTAAAGATTGCTTAGTTACAGCAAAAAAAGGCACAACACTAGAAGATGCTGCCGATATTATGAATAAACATAAAATTGAAAAATTACCAATTGTGGATGATGATGGTTATCTTCAAGGATTAATTACGATTAAAGATATCCAAAAAAAACAAGAGTATCCAAATGCAAATAAAGATGAGTTTGGAAGATTGCGAGTTGGAGCGGCGATTGGAGTTAATCAACTTGATAGAGCTAGAGCTTTAGTTGAAGCTGGGGTTGATGTTTTAGTACTTGATTCAGCCCACGGACACTCACAAGGTATTATAAATACTTTAAAAGAGATTAAAGCAAATTTTGATGTAGATGTGATTGCTGGAAATATTGCAACTGCCGAAGCTACAAAAGATTTAATTGAAGCAGGAGCTGATGGAATTAAAGTAGGAATAGGACCAGGAAGTATTTGTACAACTAGAATTGTGGCAGGAGTCGGGGTTCCACAAATTTCAGCAATAGATGAGTGTGTAAGTGTTGCCAAAAAACTAGGAATTCCAATTATTGCTGATGGTGGAATAAGATATTCAGGCGATTTAGCAAAAGCATTAGCGGTTGGAGCAAGTGCGATAATGGTTGGAAGTTTAATTGCAGGAACTGAAGAGTCTCCTGGTGAAGTTGTAATGTATCAAGGCAGACAATACAAATCTTATCGTGGAATGGGAAGTATTGGAGCAATGAGTCAAGGAAGTAACGATAGATATTTTCAAGAAGGAACGGCTCAAGATAAATTAGTACCAGAGGGGATTGAGGGAAGAGTTCCATATCGTGGTAAAATTTCAGATGTAATTCATCAATTAATTGGTGGACTTCGCTCATCAATGGGATATCTTGGAGCCGATAGTTTAGAGAGCTTTTTTGAGAGAGCTGAATTTGTTGAAATCACAAGTGCAGGATTAAAAGAGTCTCACGTTCACGATGTTATAATCACAAAAGAAGCCCCAAACTATCATGTTTAAATTAAAAGTAGTTAATCTACTTTTTAAATTTTTCTACTATAACTAAAGCAAAAACTCCAATTAAAACTATTCAAATAAGGCTAAATTATATCAAAAATATGAAACTAAAAGTTTAAAGTTGTTAAAATGCAAAAAAACTTAAGGAGGCTTCAATGAAAAAAACAAAGCAACTTGTACAAAATTTAAAATCAACGGTTGAAGAGTTAAAAGGTAAAAAATTAGATGAACAAATACAACAAACTCTTGCAAACTCTTTAGATGAAATTGAAGAGAGAATGAGTACTCTACACTCTAAAGAGGGACTTAAACAAATTTTACAAGCTAGAAAAATTAGTGCTGATAAGATAAAAAAACTTGTAGCATATGAAGAGGAGCTTGAAAAACTTCAAGTTGAACTCATTAAACTTCAAAATTGGGGATTAGATAACAATAAAAGAATAGCCGTTATTTTTGAAGGAAGAGATACAGCTGGAAAAGGTGGTGCAATAAAGCGATTTACTGAACACTTAAACCCTAGACACTATCGAGTAGTAGCACTTCCAAAGCCTAGCGATGTTGAAAAAGGGCAATTTTATTTCCAAAGATATATGAAAGAATTACCAAATCCAGGTGAAATAGTATTTTTTGATAGAAGTTGGCACAATCGTGCCGTAGTTGAACCTGTTATGGGATTTTGCACTGATGTTCAATATCAAAGATTTATGAGAGAAGCACCTGAATTTGAACATATGTTAATTGAAGATGGAATAATTTTGATTAAATTTTGGTTTTCTATCTCAAAAGAGGAACAACAACGAAGATTTGAGGGGAGAACTACAAATCCACTAAAGAATTGGAAACTCTCACCTGTTGATAAAAAAGCCCAAAATATGTGGGATAAATACACTCATTATAAAGAAGAAATGTTTGCAAAAACTCACACAAGTTACTCTCCGTGGATAATTATTAAAGCTGATGATAAGAAAAAAGCTAGACTTGAGTCTATTAGATATTTATTATCTATGATAAATTATGAGGGTAAAAAAGATGCAAATGTATCGTTAAATCCTGACCCTGAAACTGTAAGTAGATACCATAGAGCAAATTTGCAATTAGATTAATTTTAAATTAAAAAAAGTGTGAATTTATGTAAACTTTAATAAAATTGAATGTTTTGAATTGATTATTTTATCTATTATTAAATAAGCTTATTATATGCTTAGCCGTTATTAATTAAAATATTATTGCATATAAGCAATTTCTAGGAGGAAAGTTGAATGAAACTTGGCTTTTTAGTTGATTTAAGCCTCTGTATGGGGTGTAAAGGTTGTGAAGTAGCCTGTAAGGTTGAAAACGATGTCCCAATTTCTAGTTGGAGACTTAGAGTGAAATATGTTGATGTTGGGGTTTTCCCTGATGTAAAAAGAACTTTTACTCCTCTTAGATGTAATCACTGCGAAAATGCTCCGTGTGTGAGAATTTGTCCAGTAAATGCACTTCATTATTTAGAAAATAAAATTGTAAATATTGATAAAGAGAGATGTATTGGTTGTGCGGGTTGTGTTATGGCTTGTCCGTATGGTGCGATTTATATCGACCCTGAAACTAATACAGCTGATAAATGTACATTTTGTGGGCATAGAGTTGCTACTGGCTTAATGCCATCTTGTGTTGTAACTTGTCCTGTTGGGGCTAATATTTTTGGTGATTTAGATGACCCAACAAGTTCTATTAGTAAATATGTAATGCAACATCAAGGCAATGTTGATGTTAGAAAACCAGAAAAAAATACTCATCCAAAACATTACTATGTTGAGGCTGGTCAAATTCATTTAAATCCGTTAGCTTCAAGAAGAGAAGAAGGATATGATTTATTTAATAATATTACTCACTTAAAACATGTTGGAGGTCACTAATGGTTGATGCAATTAGCGCAACAAATGCTCATGTAACACTTGATGTTGCACTACCTGGTGTTGTATGGGGTTGGATTATTACTATGAATATGTGGGCAAAATCAATTGCCACTGGAGTTGTATTTATTGGTGCATATATGATTGCAAAATATCCAAATAATACTAAAAGTTTTAAAATTTCAATGCCTATTATTTCATTGATTTTTATCCATATTACACTGCTTTTTACAGTGCTTGATTTACACCAAATGTTTAGGTTTTGGCATATATTTGTACATCCAAACTTCACTTCAGCAATTACAGTTGGAGCTTGGGCAGTAACTGGTTTTGTTGGATTTTTATTTTTAATGTTATATGCGCTTTTAATTAAAAAAGATGAAATGCTTTTTAAAGTTTTTATGTGGATAACATTTATTTTAGCAATTCCTTCAACACTTTATACAGCCGCAATTATGGGTGAATCTAATGCTAGAGAGCTTTGGCAAACTCCAACAGAGTTAATCTTAATGATGCTTTCAGCAACACTAGCAGGAAGTGCTACAATGCTTATCATTTCAGTATTAGCTAAAGTTGATGGAAAAATTCAAAAAGAGTTAGCAGGAATTTTAGCACTTAGTGCAGCTTTATCATTTATGATTTATATGGGTGAGTACATTTTTGGACATATGAAAGCTGAAGATGTAGCAGTTACACTTCAAGCTATTAAATCTGGTGGTGAGTATTCATCTATGTTTTGGATAGCTCAAAGTTTAGCATTTATTGTGCCTTTTATTTTAGTTTTCCTAGCTTACAAAAAGAAAGTAACTTCACTTTTAGTTTTAGCTTCAGTTCTCTCTTTAATTGGACTTTGGATAACTAAACATGTTTGGTTAATTATTCCACAATTAATACCTATGAGTTAAGGAGTTTTCGGTATGTTTATAGAAAGTAGAAGAAATTTTTTAAAAGCAACAACAGCTACAGTTGCTGGTGCTACTCTTGCAAAAGGTATATTTTCAACAATATTAGAAAGTGAAGCTATCGCTGATAGTAGCTTTACTAATGTACCATCAAGTTTAAATTTTTACCCACCACTAGAGCAATGGGATGATTTTAATGAGCTTGATGGAGATGATTGGAAAAGAGGTGGAATAGAGCGACACGGTATTGCAAGTGAGCAAAATCCTGATGGAATTAAAGTAAATAATTTTATGATAGTTCCAACTGCTTGTAACAATTGTGAGGCAAGTTGTGGGCTTACAGCTTGGATTGATAAAAAAACTTTAACTGTTAAAAAATATATGGGTAATCCACTTCACGCAAGTAGAGGTAGAAATTGTGCAAAAGGTTATGCAGCAAAATCTCAAATGTATGACCCAGATAGAATTCCATTCCCACTAAAAAGAGCAGCTGGAAGTAAAAGAGGCGAGGGTAGATGGGTTAGAACTACTTGGGAAGAAGCACTAAAAACAATTGGTGCAAAAATGAGAGAAACTCTAAGTAAAGGTGATGAATTATCTAAAAAAATGGTAATGTATCATGTTGGAAGACCAAATGAAAATAACTTTACCGCCAGAGTTTGGCACTCACTTGGTTGTGATGCTTATGATTCGCACACAAATATTTGTAGTGCAAATGGAAGAACTGGTACTATTTGGTGGACAAATGATGATAGAAACTCGCCAGATTGGGCAAATGCGAAATTGATTCTTTTAATCTCTTCTCATGCAGCTGATGCTGGTCATTACTTTCAACAATCAGCAGGTTTTATCGCTGATGCTAGAAAAAATGGTGCAAAAATGGCTGTACTTGACCCTAGAATGAGTAATTCAGCTGGAATGGCAGATTTATGGTTAGCACCGTGGCCAGGAACTGAATCGGCTCTATTTTTGGCACTTTCTAGTAGATTATTACAAGATAATAATATAAATAGAGAATTTGTTAGAAGATGGGTAAATTGGGAAGTATTTATGAAAGATGATAAATACTTAAACTTTTTACTTAAAAATAAATATATAACTCATCTTCCAAGTGGTAAAGGTTTTGATGATTTTGTTGGAACTTTGAAAGATTTATATAAAGATTTTACATTTGAATATGCTTCACAAGAGACACATATTCCAATTGATAGAATTGAAAAACTTTATCAAATGATTGTAAATGCTGGTAATCAAATCTCTATGTATTTTTGGAGAGCAACAGCAGCTGGAAACAGAGGTGGTTGGATGAGTTCTGGTGGAACTGGATTTTTACTACTTTCACTCACTGGTTCAATTATGAACAAAGGTGGTGTTGGACTTCACCATTGGCATACTATTAGTGTTGGAGATAAGGGTGGTAAATCTACTATGGCTGAAACTCCTCCAAAAGTTGATGTATGGAATGAGTTAACATATCCACCAGAGTGGCCTTTATCAAGTTATGAAATGAGTTTTTTACTTCCGCATCTTTTAAGTGATACCCAGTGGCAAAATAAATGGAGAGCAAAAGGACTTAATATTCCTGAAAAATTAGCAGTTTATATTCCACGAATGTACAACGGTGTTTGGATTAATCCAGATGGATTTAGATGGATTGAAGTTTTAAAAGATGAAAAGAAAATGGAACTTACAATGAATTTAAGTCCAACTTGGTCTGAAACGAATTGGTATTGTGATTATATTTTACCTGTGGGATTAGCGGGAGAGCGACACGACCAACACTCTGAACCTACAAAACCAAGCCGTTGGACATCATTCCGTCAACCAGTTTTAAGAGTTGCACTTGAAAAAATGGGTTGGAAACCAAAAGACCCAAGTAGAGGAACACTTGAAGCACATATGAAAGCTGGTCTTGGCGAAATTTGGGAAGAGAATGAGTGGTGGATTAATTTAGCATTTTATATTGACCCTGATAATTCACTAGGAATTAGACAATATTGGGAGTCAAAAAGAAATCCAGGATTTCCTGTTACAATTCACGAATATTACGATGCAGCATTTTCAAATTTACCAAATCTCGTAAAAACAGCAAAAGCACTCTATCCACGAAGTGAATTCCCTGTTTATGAATTTATGAGAGATAGAGGAACTTGGGAAGAGGAATCTAATATTTTTGATGCTCAAGAGAGAGTTGTAAAATATGACGAAGCAAAAGATGTGTTTATCTCTCACGGACACGAATTTCCAGCACACGAAGCTCAAAAAGATGAAGATGGTGTACTTTATGTTGAACATAATGGCAAAAAAGAGACTTTTGGAGTTGAAGTTGATGGGGTTAAATATGAGGGATTTGCAACTCCTGATAAAAAATTAAACTTTTATAGAAATTGGGCAGTTGATTGGAAATGGCCTGAATATGCAATTCCATTCTATCCTAGAAATGACAAAGAAAAAGAGAAAATGATACATATCGTAAGTCATGTACACCATAAATATATGAGTGAACCAAACTCTTTTGCACTAAATACAATTTTTAGACTTCCATATAATATTCATACAAGAAGTGTAAACTCTAAACATTTAATGGAAATTTCGCAAAATCACAATCCTATATGGATAAATCCACTCGATGCAAAAAGACTTGGCTTTAAAAAAGGTGATGCGATTAAAGTTAGAATAGTTGATACTGTAAGTGGACTTGAAAGTGGATATTTTGTTGCAATGGCAATTCCAACAGAGGGAATGCTACCTGGAACTTTAGCTTGTTCACACCACGCTGGAAGATGGAAACTTAAAAATTCAGTAAAAGTTGAAGGCTTTGATAAAGAGCTTGGAGTAATGGGAATGGGTGCTCCTTTATCTGAAATTAAAACTGATGGAAGTATTGGAGAACTTAAATACATTGAAGGTGTAAAACCAATGAAACCGTGGCAATTTGCTGAATATAATAAAGACCTTGATAATATTTGGTGGGATGGTTTAAGTGGAAGTTGGCAAAATTCTGTAGCACCTGCTCATCCTGACCCAATTAGTGGAATGCACTGTTGGCATCAAAAAGTATTATTAGAGCCAGTTAGCGCTGGTGAAAAAATTGGTGATGTTTATGTAAATTATGAAAATAATTTCAAAACTTATCAAGCTTGGAGAGACAAGTTAGCTAGACCACTTAATGAAAATGATACAAAAAGAAGACCTCGATGGATTAGAAGACCGTGGGTTCCACTTTCAGATAGAGCTTATGAGTTTAAAATTACAAAAAGTTAAATCTCATTTTTTGGGCTTTTGCCCATCTCTTAAATTTCAAAAATAAAAAAGGAGATAGTTTGAACCAAAATATTGAATATATAAAAGAAGAACTCACTGCACAAGAGAAATTTTTAGAGAGTGTAATTAAAATTGAAACTTTTGCAAAAAAATATAGAAAAATATTAATAGGAATTGGCATTATTATTATAACTGCATTAATCACAGTTGCGATAATGGATTTAATTAAAGAAAATAATTTACAAGCTTCAAACAGTGCATATTTAACTCTTTTAAATAATCCAAACGATGAAATAGCAAAAACAACTCTTGAAAGTAAAAACCCAAATTTATATAATCTTTATCTATTTCAAAAAGCTATAAAAGATAAAGATAACACTCTTTTAAGTGAAGTGGCAAACAAAAATATTTTGGTATTTTCTGATTTGGCTAAGTATAATTTAGCTTCAACTTCAAAAGATATTAATTTATTATCTAACTATTCAATTTCAAAAGATGCACTATTAAAAGATTTAGCTTTTTTTGAAGAAGCTTATTTATTATTAAAAAGTAATAAAATAAATGAAGCAAAATTAAAGCTTTCAATGATAGAATTAACTTCGCCAATGAAAAAAGTTTCAAATCTTTTAGAACACTATACAATCCAAAAATAGGTTAATTTATGAAATTATTATTTCCACTACTAATAACACTTCTTTTTATGGGTTGCACACAAAAAAAGTATTTTGAACCTGAAAACATTGCAGGAGATATTTCCTTTGATGGTAATTTACCATCTACAATTCATAAAACTCACAGTGAGGGAGCAACACTATTTAATGGTGAAGTTATAACGAAAAGTAAAGTTTTTGATATAAAATTGCCAAAAGAGTTTACATTCTTAAATGAAAATGAAAAATTCATATTAGCGACCAATAATTGTGGAGTTGTAAAACTATTTAATAAGCAAGATTTTAATCTCTCAAAAGAGATAGATTTTAAGGTAAATGTAGCTTCAGCAACTTTAAAAAATTCGCAATTAGCACTAGTTTTAGCAAATAATACAATTTTAGTTTATGATTTAAATAGCGATAAAACAATGTTTTCACAAAAAAGTGAAGATGTATATGTATTAAACTCAAAAATTGCAAATCCTTACTTTTTAGATGAGTTAATTTTATTTCCAACACTTGATGGAAAAGTTGTAATAATCGATAGTGAAAATTATAAATTTATCAGAGATATTGTAGTTTCTAGTGAAAAATTTTTTAATAATATTATCTATTTAAGTGTTATTGAAAATAGATTGATAGCTTCAACTCCAAATAAAGTAGTTTCGGTAAATCCCAAATTTACAAATAGCATAGATGCAGGAATAAGGGATGTTTTAGCACTTGAGGATAATGTTTATATATTTACAACGGATGGTAAAATTATTTTGACCAACTTAGATTTAAATATTATAAAAGAAAAAAAATATCCATTTGCTCATTTTGTAGGTATTATTAGTGGAAAGTATATTTATGGAGTTGAAAAACAGGGTTATTTAATTGCAGTTGATAAAAATTTAATCACTTCAAATATATTTAAACTAAAAGAAAAAATTGAAAAACCACTTTTCACAACAGAAAATAGAATTTATTACGATAAAAATTATTTTGAACTTAGTAATAAATGATACTTTGTGACATTGGAAATAGCTTTTATCACTTTTGGCAAAATGATAAAAGCTATAAAATTAGTGTAAATGAACCTTCAAAACTTCCAAGAAATGAGATAATTAATTTTATTAGTGTAAATGAAAATGCTTCAAAAGAGTTGGAAAAATTTAATAAAGTAATTAACTTAGCTAATTTTGTAAATTTCAATACAACTTATCAAGGTTTGGGAATTGATAGGATTTTCGCTTGTTTGAATATTGAAAATGGTGTAGTAATTGATGCTGGAAGTGCAATTACAATCGATGTAATGGAAGATACAAAACATTTAGGTGGCATAATTTTGCTAGGTTTAAACTCTCACAAAAGAAATTATAATCAGATATCAAGTAAATTAAATTTTGATTTAAATAAAGGTGTCGATTTAAATTCACTTCCTCAAAATACACTAGATGCTATAAGTTATGCCACTTTAAAATCGATAATTTTAATTATAAATGAAATTGCAAAAGATAAAAAATTGATTTTTACAGGTGGAGATGGAAAATTCTTATCCAAATTTTTTAAAAATTCAACTTATGATAAAGATTTAATTTTTAACTCAATGGTTACAATAATAATAGAAAATAATTTAAATAATCAAGCTTTAAAATATTTTAAACTAAAATAAGATAAAAAAAGGTGGTTAATGCTTACAGTTGCCCTTCCAAAAGGTAGAATTGCAGAAGAAACTTTAGAAATTTTTGAAAAGATTTTTAATAAAAAATTTATATTTGAAGATAGGAAATTAATATTGATAGTTGATAATTTTAAATTTTTGTTAGTTAGAAATCAAGATGTCCCAACTTATGTTTATCACGGTTCGGCTGATATTGGTGTGGTTGGACTTGATGTATTAGAAGAGAATGAGTTAGATTTAATAAAACTTTTAGATTTAGAGATAGGTAAATGCAAAGTTTGTATCGGAATAAAAGAAGAAGATGAACTTGATTTTTCTAAACACGAAATAAAAGTGGCTACAAAAATGGTAAATATAGCTAAAAAATATTTTTCAAAAAGAGCAATGGCAGTTGATATAATTAAACTCTATGGTTCAATCGAATTAGCTCCAATTGTTGGATTGGCTGATGCAATTGTTGATATTGTTGAAACTGGAACTACAATGAAGAAGAATGGATTAAAAGTGGCTGAAACTATTATGAATTCTAGTGCTTATTTAATTGTAAATAAAAATAGTTTTTACACTAAAAAACAAGAAATTTTAAATTTATATGAGGAAGTAAAAAAAATAGTTGAATAATTAATAATTTACTAATAAAAGGATTTATTATGGGATTTAGAATAAACACGGATGTTTTTTCAATGGAAAATAGCTTAAATCTTTATAATAATCAAAAGCTTTTAAATGAGTCGCTAACTCGCCTCTCTTCTGGACTTAGAATAAATAAAGCTGCTGATGATGCTTCTGGATTAATGATAGCTGATAGATTAGAAATTGAAAGCTCTACATTAGGTCAAATTATAAAAAATGCAAATGATGCAATAGCAATTATGGAAATTGCTGATAAAGCAATGAATGAGCAATCTAAAGTATTAAATACAATTAAAGTTAAAGCAACTCAAGCTTCTCAAGATGGACAAACTACTAATACATTAAATGCAATCGAACAAGATATTTTTAAACTTATTGAAAACTTGAATATGATAGCTAAAACTACTACATTCAACGGTCAAACTCTACTAGATGGAAGTTATACGAATAAAAAATTTAGCATTGGTGAATATAATCAATCTATAATATTATCTATTCAATCTACAACATCTTCAAAATTAACAAATGTAACTTATAAAACAACTTCAATTTCAGCCGAAGGAACACTAGTAAGCACTTTTAACGATGGTTTAAATAATTTAACTTTAGAAAATGTTGTAATTTCAACTGGAAAAGATACAGGTGTAGGAGTTTTAAGTGATATAATCAATAAAAATTCCGATAAATTAGGAGGAATAAGAGCTGCTTGGGTAAATAATTTTACTTCTCAAAACCCAATAAAAGGTGGCGATATAATAAGCTTTTCAATCAATGGAGTAAGAATAGGCGATATTTCCGCACTTGAAGTAGGAGACCCAAAAGGAAGAGTTGTTAATATAATAAATAACTACAAAGATTTAACAGGAGTAAAAGCTTTTATAGAAGATGCTGGACAAATTACCTTTCAAAGTGTCGATGGAAGAGGGATTTTATTAAGTGGTGCTCAACTTAATAATCTTGGATTTTCAAATATAATAACAACTACTCAAAATATAGTGCCAACTGGCGATGTAACTGGGCTTAGTATTAACGGTGTATCAATCTTGTCTGTTTCAAATGTTGATGGGACAGATAGTAATGGAAAATTAGCTGATGCAATCAATCGTGAAAAAGATACAACTGGAGTTGAAGCAACAGTTGATTCGCTTGGTCGTTTAACTTTAGAAAGTCAGGAAGGCGATGAAATTATTGTAAGAGGAGTAGAAGAGAATTACATAGATTTTTACACAAACAGTGGAACAGAAAGACATAGCATTGAATTTTTTAAAACTGGAAAAGAGAGTAGTTATGGAAATATAACTCTAACAAGAGTAACTTCTGCTGATTTGGGCCTAAATATAACTACAACTGATAATATAAAATTCACTTCATACTCAAGCAAACTTAATTTAGATAGTTTAAAAGACCAAAATTTATCTTTCAACGAACTTATGGCTATTGGTGCATATGAAAATTTAAGCAGTTCTACTCTTAAAAGACCAAAACTTTATATGGCTTATATGGATGTAGCTGATGGTGCTATAAAACAATTAAATAGTATAAGAGGTGATATTGGCTCAAGTGTTAATCAATTGATTTCTTTGATTAATAATATGTCTATTATGAAAGTAAATGTTTTGGCAGCTGCTTCACAAATAAAAGATGTCGATATGTCTGAAGATTTAGCTAATTTTAAAAAGCGAAGTTTACTTATTCAAGCTGGAAGTTATGCTATGAGCCAGTCAATTGAGTATCAGAAAAATTTACAAAAATTGTTACTTTAAAAAAGTTTAAAAAAGGAGAAGAAAAACTAATCCTTATTGCAGTTGTGCTGCAACTTCACTTGCAAAGTCACAACCTTTTTTATCAAGTCCTTCGCCAAGCTCAAATCTTACAAATTCGATTGCTTCAAGTCCAGCATTAGCTAAAACTTTTCCTACACTCTCTTTGTTTTCAGCTTTTACAAACTCTTGACTAAGAAGTGATAATTTTTGGTCAAGTAAAGTATTATCAGCAATAAATCTTTCGATTTTTCCAGGAATAATTTTATCCCAAATTTTTTCAGGTTTGCCCTCAGCTTTAAGTTCTGCTTTAATATCTTCAGTTACATTAGCCATAACTTCATCTGTTAGTTGTGCTTTACTTACAAATTGAGGAATATTTTTTAGAGGTTTACTAAGTCTTTTATTCTCTTCATTTTCTTTTTCAATCTCTTTAATCATTCCCTCAATTTCGCTATTAATCACATTTTGTGGAATTTCATCAGTTGATAAATATTTCGGTGCCATTGCAGCTGCATGCATACAAACATCTTTTGCAAGGGTTTTATTAGCTTCACTAGTTTCGCCCCTAAATGAAATAACAACACCAACTCTTCCATTTGCGTGAAGATAACCCATTACAAAGCCACCTTTACTTGCACTTAGAGTTACAAATCTTCTAACAACGATATTTTCGCCAATTTTTGAAATTTTTTCTTTTAAATACTCTTCAAAAACTACACCGTTAATTGTTGTTGAATTTAACTCTTCTATATTTGAAATTGTGCTTGAGTGAATATGTTTTGTTGTAGATTCACTTAATTCTGTAAATCCTTCGTTTTTAGATACAAAATCAGTTTCACAATTAACTTCACTTAAAGTTGCTTTTGAATTATCGCTTGAAAGCTCAAGTGCAACTCTTCCCTCACTTGCTAATCTATCAGATTTTTTAGCCGCTTTTGCAAGTCCATTTTTTTTAAGATACTCAATAGCAGCTTCCATATCTCCTTTAGTTTCAACTAATGCTTTTTTACAATCCATCATCCCAGCACTAGTTTTTTCTCTTAATTCTTTTACTGCTTGTGCACTAATATTACTCATTAAAATCCTCCTCACCTAATTCTACCCCAGCCTCTTCTGATGCGGTCATTACTGCTTCAAAATCATCAACAGCAATATTA
>DZAZ01000005.1 GCA_022729755.1 Helicobacter cetorum
TTTAAACACTGAAATTTCACAAAATTTTCACAAAATATAAATTTTTACTTATTATCAAAAATTAATTTATAAATTTAAGTTTTTTAAACTTTGTTAAAGTAAAAAGGATTTAAAATGAGTGGTATTTTTTTAAAATGCAGAAAGAGGGTTATATTTAAATGACCATAGAAAGGGACTTGACACTCTCAAATGTTCAGTCCATTATAAATTAAAGAGAGCATAGTTATAAGCCGGTTTCTGTATTAGGTAGTTATTCATCTAAACAACTTTTTTACAAAAGTGTTCTAGCAAAGAGTTCAATATATGGAGTATTTAACCTGACTCTTCTTGCTACAAGTTGGGTTTACATAGCAGTCTTAATTACTTAAAACTCTGGTAGTCTCTTACACTACCCTTTCACCCTTACCATAAAATGGCGGTTTACTTTCTGTTGCACTATCCCTTAGTTTACACTAGCCACCCATTAGGTGGAACTTTACTCCATTGTAGTCCGGACTTTCCTCTTGATTATTCAAGCAACTACCAACTATGCTCGAAGCGATTATAACAAAAATTATTTTAAATCCTAGTATTTTTTAAATATAGTAAAAAAGCAAAAATACTTAAACCTAAAATTGGTAAAACAATTGCTATTTCTGGAATAATCACTCCACTAATTGAGAGTTTTGTGAGTGAGTATAAAAAGCCCCAAACACCAAGAGTTATAAAGATTGAGCTAGAACTAAACACAAGTAAATTAAAAAATCTGTGTGAAATAGGAGTAAAATAAAAAATTATCATTACAATTATTGGTGAAAATAGTGGAAAAATGGTAATTGAAAGAAGTATCGCTTTAATTTTATTTATATTTATATTTTGAGTAGTCAAAAGTTTTATCGCATCAATTGCATCAATGATTGAAAAAGAAGCTTTTGCTTCATAGACATTATCTATAATTTTTGGTTTAAATCCATCTAAAATATAAAAACTATCTTTTTTTTCTATGCTAATTTTACTATCAACCGTGAAATTTTGGGGCTTATTAATTAAAATTGCATTTTCAACAATCCATTTATTATCTAAAAATTTTGCCTCTTTTGCTTTGATAATTTGAGTTAAACTTCCATCTTTTGTTACAAAAATTTTTACATCTTCAACTCTTTTTTGAATAGGATACAATCGCCCAAAATAGATATAGTTATCAAAATATTTCAAAAATAAATCACTTTTTGAATTTAGCATATATTTATTTTTCAAAATTGCTTCAGCTTTATCTTTTGCATAAGCAAATTCGCTTAAATTAAGTGAAATATAAAATATACTAATAAATAAAGAGGTTAAAAATAGTGGTTTTAAAATTTGATTTTTAGAGTAACCAAGTGAGTAAAAAGCGATTAATTCATTGGTTTTTATTAAAACAACTTTTACAATAATTAAAGCGAGTATGAGTGAGAGTGGAGTTGTGAAATTTAGGGCATAAAGTGAATTATAAAATAGATATAGTATTTGAATATTTGCGGAATCTGGAATTTTTTTAAAATTTTGCATAAAATCAATGCCGATAAAAAATAGTTCTAATGAGATTAAAACTATAAAAAAGTATTTTAAATATAAAAAAGTTAAATATTTATATGCTAATTTCATAAACTTATTTTAATCAAAGTTGGCTAAAAGATTAATTTTTTTATTTACTAATATTTTATATAATTAACAAAAACTTTAGGAAATATTATGAAATTAGCTGTATTTGATTTTGATTCGACTTTAATGGACGGTGAAACGATTGATTTTTTGGCTGAACCTCTTGGACTTAAAGAGAAAATTTCAGCAATCACAGAAAAAACAATGCAAGGTGAACTTGATTTTTTTGAAAGTATTACAACTAGAGTTGCACTACTAAAGGGGCTTAGTGTAGAAAAAGTTAATGAAATTTGCCACAATTTGCCATATATGAATGGTGCAAAAGAGACGATAAATGAACTTCATAAAAAGGGTTATAAAGTCGTTTGTTTTAGTGGGGGATTTAGAAATGCAACCGATTATGCACAAGATATTTTAGGTTTTGATGCCAGTTTTACAAATATGCTTCACTCAAAAAATGGTATTTTGACAGGGTTTATTGGTGGAGATATGATGTTTGATTTCTCGAAAGGTGATATGCTAAATAGACTTCAATCGCTTTTTAAAATCGATATTAAAAATACAATCGTTGTAGGTGATGGTGCAAATGACCTTAGTATGTTTGCTTATGCTGATAAAAAAGTAGCTTTTTGTGCGAAGGAAATTTTAAGAAAAAATGCAAATATTATAATTGAAAAGAAAAATTTAACTGAAATTTTAAATTATATTTAATTTAAATATTTTTCTCTTCTATCATCTCTATCATTTCCTCAAGCTCAAGATATCGCTCAACCAAAATATCATATTCAGTTTTTAACTGCTCAAGTTCATCGGCCACTTTTGAAATACCTCGCTCTTGATAACAATTTGGATTTGCTAAACACTCATTTAACTCTTTTATTTTTAGTTCATACTTTTCTATTTTTGTTGGTAAAAGCTCATATTCTCGTTGGTCTTTGTAGCTAAGTTTTGTTTGTTTTTTCTCTTTTTTTATCTCTTGATTAGAACTCTTTTGCATTTCAAAGCTAAAACTCTCAATCTCTTTTATCTCTTTTTCAATTTCAAGATATTCAGTGTAACTTTGATGAGACTCCTCAATCTCGCCATCTCCTTTAAAAATAAAAAGTCTATCAGCTATTTTATCTACAAAATATCTATCGTGACTAACAAAAATTACTGCACCCATAAACTTTTGTAAATTCTCTTCCAAAATATTAATAGTTGGGATATCAAGGTCATTTGTTGGCTCATCTAAAATCAAACAATCCACTTTTTTGGTAAAAAGCAAAGCTAATGCAACTCTATTTTTCTCACCCCCACTAAGCATTCCAATTTTTTTATCAAGATACTCCTTTGGAAACAAAAAGTTTTTAAGATAGCCAAAAACGTGCATATTTTTACCCCAAGCTTCAACTCTATCTCCACCATCTGGGCAAAATGTTTCTATCAAATTTTTATCATCATTTAAAATAGTCCTGTGTTGGTCAAAGTAGCCAATTTTAAAATCACCCATTTTTATAATACCTTTATCAGGTTTTAAATCACCAAGAAGTAGCCTTATAAAGGTCGATTTTCCACTTCCATTTTTTCCTACAATTGCAATTTTATCTTGTTGAAGTATTCTTGTTGTGAAATTTTCTATCAATAATTTTTCACCAAGTGATTTTTTTAAATTTTCTATTTCAAAAAGCATCTTTTTTCTATTTAAGCGATTTTCTTTATCGTTTTGAAAATTGTGTTTTTCTCTTTTTAACTCTATTGACATTTTTTTAATAAGTGAAGGATTTTTTTTAGCTGATTCTCTAATTTCTAGTAATCTCGCTTTTCGCCCCTCATTTCGCTTTCGTCTTGCGGTTACTCCTCGTTGATACCAATGCTCTTCAGCTTTTAGCATTCTTAGTAAATTTTCGTGGTCTTTTTGCATATTTGATAAAATTTTCTCTTTTTCAATTAAATAATTATTATATCCACCCTTAAAAGTACGAAGTTTACACTCTTCAACTTCAACCGATTTTGTTGCTACATTATCGATAAAATACCTATCGTGGCTTACAAAAATCAGAGTAAATCTATTTTTTGACAACATCTCTTCCAAAAATTCAACCATATAAACATCAAGATGATTTGTAGGCTCATCTAAAAGTAAGATATCAGGTTTTTTGAGTAAAAGCCCAGCAAGAGCTACTCTTTTTTGCTCTCCTCCACTTAAAAGATTGACAGGTTTAGCTTCAAACTCTTTTAGCATAAATTCATTCAAAACCCGCTCAATTTCGTTATCCAAATCCCAAGCATTAAAAAAATCAAGTTTTGTAGTAAGTTCAGCTTGTTTTTTGAGCAACTCTTTATTCTCATAATCACTTGATAATTTCAAGCTAACTTCATCAAAGCTTTTTTTTATCTCTTTTAACTCTGAAAGTTCATTTTCAATCGCATCTTTCACACTAAGTCCATCCGCAAACTTTGGAACTTGCAGAAGCATTTTTATGTTAATACCGTTTTTGCTAATTCGCTCACCACCATCGATTTCAATTTCACCCGTAATTATCTTCATAAGTGTAGATTTTCCACTACCATTTTTACCGATAATACAAACTCGCTCCAACTCTTCAATTGAAAAATTTACTTCACATAAAATTTTATTTGTATCGTATTGTTTGCTAACTTCAAGCAAATCTATTAGTGCCATTTACAGGTTCCTTTTTTAATTAAAATTTGCTATTTCTTGAGCGAATTTTATATTTTTATTTTTAATATCTTTTATATTTATACTATTTTTTTCAAAAATAGCTACAATAGTTGAACCCATTTTAAAATATCCAAAACATTCACCTTTTTTTAAGTTTAAGTTATTAAATTCATAAATTTTAACTTCATTTGCATTAATATTGCTCTCTATTTTTGGCTCAAACGAAACAACCATTTTACCGACATTTAAAGCTCCAACTAAAACTAAATAGATAACTTTATTATTTGGTGTTAAAGCTTCGATTATTACTCGTTCATTTTCAATAAATAAATTTAATTTTTTATTTAAATATTTAAGATTAACAGGGTAGAGTTTTCCAGTTATATGAATAACTTTTTTTATCTCTAAGTCGCAAGGTAAATGATATCTATGATAATCTTTTGGCGATAGATAAAAGTTTATATAATTTCCATCAATCACTCTATCTAAAAAATTTACATCTTTACTTAACAACTCTTTTGCCGAATACTCCATACCTTTTATTTGAAGTAATTTATCAGCATTTAATTTTCCACACTCTGTTATATAGCTATCAACTGGAGAAATTAAAACTTTTTTATTATTATTAAACTTCCTTTTTTTGAGTAATTTTCTAGTAAAAAGTTCATTTAAAGAGTGATAATTTTGTATTTTATCAAATTCACTCAAATCGAGTTTCATAAGTTTTACATAAGAGTAATTTATAAAATTTTGGATTGGTTTTGGAAAGTTTGTGTCTGCAAATTTACCGAATAGTCTTGAAATAGTATTTGTAAAAATCAATATAAACTCCTATAAAAATAAAAAAATAAAATTGATTATATCCAAAATATTAAGATAAAATACAGAAAAATTGAGGTGATGAATTAATGAAATTTTTTGAAACAATTAAAATTTTAAATGGGGAAATTTTTTATTTGAATTATCATAATATGAGATTTAACCAAACTCAAAAAGCTTTTTTTAAAATTGATAAAAATATAAATTTAAAAGAGTTTATAACTCCTCCAAAAGATGGGTTATATCGATGTAAAGTAACATATTCAAAAGAGATAGAAAATATTGAATATTTTATTTATAAAGAGAGAGAATTTAAAAAATTTCAGATAATAAATATTGACTTTGAGTACTCATATAAATTTTTAGATAGAAGTAAAATTGAAGATATGAAAACTGATTTTGATGAAATAATAATGGTTAAAAATAGCTTTTTAACGGATACTTCAATCGCAAATATTGCAATTTTTAAAGATAGATGGCTAACTCCAAAAACACCACTTTTAAAAGGAGTTACAAGAGAAAGATTGTTAAAATGTGGTTTTTTAAAAGAGGAAAATTTAAAAGTAAAAGATTTATTAAATGCAGAAAAATTTGCAATTATGAATGCAATGATAGATTTTAAAGAAATAAAATTTAAGGAAATTGATGAATTGGGATTTAAAAGCACTTTTTAATAGTGAAATTGAACTACAAGAGTTTATGCAAAAAACTTTAAAAGATGCAAAACTTTTTGAACACACATACAAAGATAAAATAAAAGAGTTAAAAACTAAGGAGTTTTTAGCTGTACTTGATGATTATGAGATGATTTTAGATGAAGTTGCAAGATGTAGTACTTATGCTTTTTTGATTTTTTCAACTGATGCTAATAAAGGGGCTTTTTTTGCAAAATATCAAAAATTAGTTAATGAGTGTGAAGATAAATTACTTTTTTTTGAGTTAGAGTTTAATCATTTAGATGAAGAAAAACAAGAAAAAATTATTTCAAAAGCTGGTATAAAAACATTTTATTTGCAATCTTTAAAAAAACAGAAAAAACATCAACTCTCACTAAAAGAAGAGAAAATTATGTTAAAAAAAGAGTTGGTTAGCTCAAGCGCATTTTCGCGGCTTTTTGATGAGCATTTAAGTAGATTAAAATTTAAATTTGATAATAAAGAGATAAGTGAAGAGGAGGTATTAAGTGAACTTTATAGTGCTGATAGAAATAGGCGAAAAGAGGCGAGTATTTCGCTTAGTGAGGGCTTGAGCGTTCATTTGAATTTGCTTAGTTATATTTTTAATATGATTAAAACTGATTTAAAAATTGATTGCGAAATTAGAAATTATAAAAATGCAGAAGAGCCTCGACATATCGATAATAAAATTACACAAAAAAGTGTAGATGCACTAATTCAAACAACTTGCAAAAATTTTGAGATAGTTAGTGAGTACTATAAAATAAAAGCAAACTTACTTGGAGTTGATAAACTGTATGATTACGATAGATATGCACCAATTGAGGCTGAAAACGATTACGATTTTGAAAAATCAAAAGAGATAGTGTTAAGTGCATTTAAAAATTTTGATGAGCGATTTTATGAAATTGCACTAAAAGCATTTAATGAAAATTGGATTGATGTTTATCCAAAAGAGAATAAAAGAGGCGGAGCATTTTCACATTCAGCAGTCCCAAAGGCTCATCCATATATTTTATTAAATTATACAAATAAAAGAAGAGATTTATTTACTCTAGCCCATGAATTAGGACATAGTATTCATCAATATCTTTCAAAAGATGTTGGATATTTAAGCTCTGACACTCCACTTACAACGGCTGAAACAGCTTCAGTTTTTGCAGAAATGATAGTATTTGATTATATAAAATCAAACTTAAAAGATAAAGAGTTAATTTCGCTTTATGCAAGTAAACTTGAAGATATTTTTGCAACACTATTTCGTCAAATAATTTTTACAACTTTTGAGCGAAGAGTACATTCACAAGATGGCGAATTATCGGTAGAAGAGTTAAATAATATTTGGTATGAAGAGAATGCTAAAATGTTTGGAGATAGTGTAATTTTAAGTGAAAATTATAAAATTTGGTGGAGTTATATTCCTCATTTTATTCACTCACCATTTTATTGCTATGCTTATAGTTATGGACAACTTTTAGTTTTGGCACTTTATGGGCTTTATAAAAATCAAAAATTAAATAATTTTAAAGATAAGTATGTAGAATTTTTAAGTTTAGGTGGAGCAAAATCTCCAAAAGAGTTAATTAAAATTTTTGAATTTGATATAGAAGATGTGGAATTTTGGGAAATTGGAATAGATGAAGTTAAAAGAATTTTAAATGAATTTAAAAAAACATTATAAATAAAGTTAAGTTTTGTTAAAATCGAGTAAAACTTTAAAATTGGAGTTATTTTGAAAAAGTTAGTTGCTTATATTACTTCTTCGTTACCAAATAAAAATTTTACGATAGATTTAATTTTAAATTTAAAAGAGGCTGGAGTTGATTTAATTGAGCTTGGAGTTCCATTTTCAGACCCTGTTGCAGATGGTGTGATAATCGAAAAAGCTAATCAAATCGCACTTGCAAATGGATTTAAAATAAATGATATTTTTGAAATATCTCAAAATGTAGCAAAAGAGATTGATACTTTGTGGATGGGTTATTTTAATCCGTTTTATCACAAGGGAGTAGAGTTTTTTTTACAAAAAGCAAAAGAGTTAAGTGTAAGTGGTTTTATAATTCCAGATTTACCATATGAAGAAGCATTGCCATATAAAAAGCTTTTTAATGAGTATAGCATTGATTTAATCGATTTTGTGGCTCCAACTGATACGAAAGAGCGAATTGAGAAAATTACACAAAATTCAACTAAATTTATCTATCTTGTGGCTTATGCTGGGATTACTGGTGCAGGTACAAAAGAGGATTTAACTCAAATTATAAAAAATATAAAAAATTCTACGAAAACACCAATTTATGTCGGTTTTGGAGTAAATGAAAAAACAGCAAAAGAAAAAGCAAAAGATGTAGATGGAGTGATAGTTGGAAGTACTTTTGTAAAAGAGCTTTTAAGAGAAGACTTGACAAGTAAAGAAAAAATAGATAAAATCAAAGGTTTAGCGAAGATTATCAAAGAAGAGATAAACTCGTAAGGGGATGACTTGGCTTCGACAGGAATCGCGAGGTTAAAGTTGCATGTCACTCTGAATATAGTGTAAAACTATTCGTTTAAAATTAAACGCAAACAATAAAAATTTCGCTCCAGCTTATGCTAAAGTAGCATAAGTTTAAAAAACCTTTTCGGAGCAGTTACTATTTAGTTTCGCTATTGAACTTTATAGTAGCTTAAACTTTAAATAGCTTAACTTGAAGTTTGCTCGGATTTTAAGTGAAAACTTAGAGCTTTGATGGTTTGAGTTTCGGGTGTTGAGCTTAAATTATCAAGAACTTTCAACACCACTAAGCATGTAGAGGCTTTCTCCAAACTATTTTTGGACAGGGGTTCGATTCCCCTCATCTCCACCAATAAAACCCCATAACTACGACATCTTAAAAGAAAGGGTAGTCAAATGGTAGTCATTACTCTCAAATAAATCAAAATAGTAATAAATTATGTCTAGTTGGTATAGCAAGGGATGTGAGACTTGAGAATGAGATGTATGAGGTAGTTTATGAATTGTGTGGATTGAAAAATGAAATATGGTATAATAAAAACTAATTTTAACAAGGAGGTTAAAAGATGTCTTTTAGGATAAATTCTTCATTGTCTCCAGCAGAAATGGTATGGAAATCACATAAACGAAAATCAAAAACTTTTAGGTCAATCGCTTCAAAGATTAACAACGGGGATTAAAGTTAAAGATGGTGGCGATGATAGTGCAGGTTTAGCAATAGCCGATGGATTGAGGGTTCAGCGGTATTCACTTATGCAAGGGATTAAAAACTCAAATGATGGAGTTGCAATTGCACAAATTGCTGATAAGGGGGTTGAGGGGCAGATAAAAATTTTAGATTTAATAAAAACTAAAGCAATTCAAGCTTCTCAAGATGGACAGAATACACAAACAAGACAAGTTTTGCAATCTGAAGTTTCAAAACTCATAGAAACACTTGATTTAATGAGCGAAACTACAATGTATAATGGTTATAAACTTCTTTCAGGTACTTATCAAAATAAAAAATTTCACTATGGTGTTCCAATAAATCAAACAATCGATTTATCAATCGGTTCTACAAAGTCAGATAGAATTGGAAATGTTAGGTTTGAAACGGGTACACTTTTAACGAGTGCTTCAGCAAATCAAGAGATAGGATTGAAGTTTTTAAAATATGATGGTGTGAGGGATTTAGAGTTAAAAAGTGCAAAAATTGGAACAAATGCAGGAGAAGGGGTTGGGGCTTTAGTAAATGTTATAAATGAGAGTAGCAACTTAAGCCAAATTAGGGCTAGTTGGAATTTAATCGAAAGTGCAAGTTCAAGTGTTACAAGTGGGGATATAAGCGATTTAGTATTAAATGGAATAACAATAGGCACAATCTCGGCTATTAGTGAAAATGATAGTGATGCAAAACTCACAAAAGCAATCAATGAAAATGCCAATTTAACGGGGGTTGAAGCATATATAATTGATGGAAAATTAAATTTAAGAAGTCTTGATGGAAGAGGCATTCAAATTAGTGGGGCAAATCTTGGAAGTGTTGCAAACTTAAGAGGTGATAGTTTATTTAATTTTGGCAGAATTACATTAACAAAACTTGGCTCTGATGATATTGTTAGCTCTGGTACAAACTCATCATTGGCAGGATTTGATAATATAAACGAAGCTCAAACAACTTTAAAATTAAGTGATTTTAAATTTGAAATTAACTCAAGTTCGGGCGATGCAATTGGTTCTTATGCAAACTATAATTTAGTCAAATCGTTAGGCGCTAGAGTTAGCTCTTTATCTGGAGCTATGGCTTTGATTGATGTGAGTGAAAGTGCTATAAAAGCATTATCTAAAATAAGAAGTGAAATAGGCTCAACTCAAAATCAATTTACTTCAATGATAAACTCTTTGAGTGTAACAACTACAAATTTAGCAGCGGTCGAGTCGCAAATTAGAGATGTGGATTTTTCAGAAGAGTCATATAATTTTCAAAGAAGAAAAATACTATCACAATCAGGCACTTTTGCACTTCATCAAATGAATAATTTAGATGGTATTTCAAGATTGTTTTGAAAAAATAGTTATAAAACCTTAATGGTTTTATAATTTATTTCCCAAATCTCGTCATCTCATTAATATCTGGAATTCTATCGTTCACAACTTCACTAAGTGCATAAAAAATTGCATCAGCTGGAGGAGGACACCCTTGCAAGAAAAAATCAACTTTTACAACTTCGTGAATTGGCATAACTCTATCAAGTAATTTTGGCACAACTTCACTTGGTGCATTTTCAACACTTCCATAAACCCGCCTAACAACTGCATCAGTGCCATAAAGATTTTTCATTGCTGAAACATTTCCTGTTACGGCACAATCCCCAAAAGCGATTAAAAGTTTTGATTTTTTTCTAATATCTTTAATTTTTTCTAAATCTTCTTCGCTACTCACCGCACCCTCAACTAAAGTGATATCAACACCATCTGGAAACTCCTTATAATCGACCGCTGGACCATAAAGTACTTCAATATGTTGAGCTAATTCAATTATCCGCTCATCAGTATCCAAAAACGACATATGACACCCAGAACAGCCATCTAGCCAAATAGTAGCAAACTTTTTCATTTTCTATCCCTATTTAATTTAAGATATGGTAAAAACTCTTTTTTCTTTGCCATTTCAGCTACTGAAACTCCTTTTTCCGAAAGTGTTCCTGTTGGGCAAACTTGCACACACTTCCCGCAACTTGTGCAACTCTCACTCTCTCCCCAATTTGAAGCAAAGTCAGTTATAACTTTTGATTTTATTCCAATATTAGCCACATCCCAAGTGTGAGCTCCCTCAATTTCATCGCAAACTCTCACACAACGAGTGCATAAAATACATCTATTTGGGTCTGAAACAAATCTTTTATGAGTTGCATCAAGCTCAAATTTTGGAAATAGATATGGAAATTCCACGTGGTGCATATCAAGTTGAACTGCCATTGCTTGAAGTTCGCAATGCCCGTTTGAAACACAAACACTACAAGTGTGATTTCGCTCACTAAATAAAAGTGACAAAACTTGTCGTCTGTATTTTTTTAGTTTTTCGCTATTTGTAACAACTTCCATTCCTTGCTTGATTTTATAAGTACAAGCTGAAATTAATTTTCGCTCTCCAGCCACCTCCACCAAACAAAGCCTACAAGCCCCAACACTACCAACTCCCTCTAAATAGCAAAGTGCTGGAATATTTATTCCATTTTCTCTTGCAACTTCCATTATGCTTTGACTTGATTTTCCACTTACATCTTTGCCGTCAATTCGTAGAGTTTTTACTCTTTCTCTTTTAGTTTCAATTTTAATCATTTTTTATCCCCTCAAGATACTCTTGTTTGAAATATTTTAGTGTGCTTAAAACTGTATTTGGGGCAGTTTCACCAAGCCCACAAAGGCTAGTTTCACCCACAACTTCGCAAAGCTCAATTAACATCTGCAAATCTTCATTAGTTGCCTCTTTATTTGAGAATTTCTCAAGTAAATTATACATTTGAGTAGTTCCAACTCGACAAGGCACACATTTTCCACAAGACTCGCTTCTACAAAATTCCATATAATATTTTGCAATATCAACCATAGAAGTACTTTCATCCATCACAATCATTCCGCCACTTCCCAAGATTGAACCAGCTTTTTTTAATGCACCATATTCAATCGGTAAGTGTAAAAACTCTTTTGGAATGCACCCTCCACTTGAGCCTCCTGTTTGGATTGCTTTGAAAGTTTTACCCTCAATTGTGCCACCACCTACTTCAAAAATCAAATCAGCTAAACTCATTCCCATCTCAACTTCAACAAGTCCCGTATTATTGATTTGTCCAGTTAGAGCGATAACTTTTGTGCCTTTTGAGTCTTCTGTGCCAAATGAAGCATACCATTTTCCGCCATTTCTAATAATTGGAGGAATATTTGCTAAAGTTTCAACATTATTTAAAACTGTTGGTTCACCATAAAGTCCGTGGTCAGATAGATGAGGTGGTTTTTGTCTAGGATGCCCACGATTACCCTCAATTGAAGTTACAATTGCAGTGGTTTCACCACACACATAAGCTCCACCTCCAAGCCTAACTTCTATATGAAAATTAAAATCAGTTCCAGCTATTTTTGTGCCGATAACTCCAAGTTTTTCTCCATCTTCAATCGCTTTTTGTAACATTTTAAGTGCTAGTGGATACTCTGCCCTCACATAAATATAACCAGTATCAGCTCCAACAGCATATCCAGCTATCGCCATTCCCTCGATTATTTTATGTGGGTCAGTTTCCATTACAGCCCTATCCATAAATGCTCCAGGGTCGCCCTCGTCTCCGTTACAAATTACATATTTTTGACTAGATTGTACTTTTGAAACCGTATCCCATTTTAAGCCTGTTGGATAACCTCCTCCACCTCTTCCTCTAAGTCCACTAATTTTAACCTCTTCTATAATATTTTCAGGATTAAGAGAAGTTAGGGCTTGAAAAAGGGCTTTATACCCATCTCTTGAAATATAATCATAAATACAAGTTGGGTCGATTATTCCAGCATTTTCAAGCACGATTTTTTTCTGTTTAGTGAAAAATGCAATATCAGTATCTAAAATTTTATCTTTTAATTTTGTTTCATCAGAGTTGATAATATCGCTTATATTTTCCTCTTTTACATTTTTATAAGTCATCTCTTTTTTATTTTTATCTTTTACACAAACCAAAGCTCCAGCCGCACAAAGTCCATTACAACCAACACCTTTAACTAAACACTTTTTTTCATCTTTTAGCTTAGCTTCTATTTTATCTTTTAAATCAGCTGAACCCATTGCAAGACAAGTTGAACCCACACAAACATCAATCTCACTCTCATAAGAGTTTCGCTCATTCAATTTAGAGTTTGCAATCTCATTTAACTCTTCTAAACTTTTAATTCTCATTTAATATCCTTTCAATGGCATTAATAGCGCTCTCTTCATTTAAATTTCCAGCAATTTCACCATCATAACTATCAAATGCAATAGCAGGTGCAAGAGTGCAAGAACCAAAACATCTAGCTTCGCTTATTGCTAAATTTCCATTACTCTCGCCCTCTTTTAAGCCATATTTTTTCTCAATTGCACGAAATAACTTTTGGCTTCCTTTTATATAACAAGTTGCGCCAGTGCAAACGATACAGGTGTGTTTTGCTTGTGGTTTTAATTTGAAATAGTGATAAAAAGTAGCCACACCATAAACTTTAGAATAAGGAAGTTTTAACTTTTTTGCAATAAAAATTAATGCCTCTTTATTCAAATAACCAAAAACTTCTTGAACTGAATGCAAAGTTTCAATTAATGAATCCTTTCTATAACCCAATTTTTTCATAGTTTGTTCGACAGTTTTGTATTTAGAATCAACACTCATTTATACTCTCCTTTTTAACTTGCTAATATCATAACAAAATTTTAATTTAAAAGTCTATTTATAAGTTTGTAAGAAGTAAAAATTGAAGCTTAAAGAGTTGTGAGAACTCTTTAAAAACTGTAAGTTAATCCGAAAGTGAAAGCATTTTGTTTATTTGTAGATTCGACTAAACCACCACCCATTATTTCAGGTATATTATATGTAACTTTTGATTTTGGTGCTAAAACATAAGAGACATCGAGAGTTAATTTTTTGCTAAAGTCATATCCAAAGCCCATAGTATAGTGTCTATCGGTAATTGCAGGAAAGCCTATTAAGTTAAAATATCCAAGTTGAACCTCATTATATGGTACACCTGAAACTACACTAGATTCAAATTTTCCATCAATTGGAGCTTTTGCGTAATTAAATCCAGCTCTAAGTGTTAATTTATTTAATTTATACTCTCCACCAATAGAGTAAACATTTTGGTCATCCCAATGAAAACTATCATATCCATCAGCACTACTCCAAGTAATTTTTTTATAATCAAGTCCTAATTTATAGTTATCTTTTTTATATCCAAATCCAACTCCATATTCGGCTGGTTGTGATAATTTTAAGTTTTGATACTCATCATTCATATTAAAATCAAATACTCGCTCATATTCCATATTTACTTCAGATTGATAAAATGCACCAACACTTAACTCGTTTGTAATTTGATAAGCACTTCCAATTTGTACACCTAAACCTAAATCTTGAGCAGTTCCACCACCTCTTTGTTTTGGTTCAATTTTCATCATAGGATTGCCCATAACTCCAGCTATATCAAGAGAGCCATAAGCTATACTAATACCTCCGCCAATTGAAAAATCACCATTTTTATAGGCAATTGATGGAACTATTCGCATAAATTGAAAATTTGTTTGCATACTTGCAAGCCCGCTTTGCATCGGAGTTCCTCTATAATCAACCCCTAAACCAGAAACTCCAAACATACCTATACCATAAGCTAAATTTGGATTGATTAAATCTGTAATCGCAATCTCTGGTATTACATATGTATCACTTTTTGAGTTCTCTTTAATACCATTTGCACTAAAACCACTACTAGGCTCAAGCATCATCGAAGTTCTGGCACTAACATCAGGCATAAAAAGAGTTCCACCAAAGCTTGATTTAAAGCCCTCATTTTTTGTTAAAAATGCTGGGTTTTTAAATACACTATCAACTCCAACATCTATTCCGATACCAATTCCACCCATTCCTCTTGAAATGGCTCCTAAAGCTATTAAATTATCACCTTGAGTAGCAAAAAGTGAACTTGAAGCTAAAATACTAACTAAAACTATTTTTTTCATAAATACCTTTTATAATTAATTAATTTATTCTATGGAATATCAACTCTTTCTAAAACTCTCTCAACTATCCAATCTGCACTAATTCCTTCTGCTTCTGCTTCATAACTTAAAATTATTCTATGTCTTAGTACATCTTTTGCAATTAAAGCCACATCAACGGGAGTTACATAATCTCTTCCTCTTAAATAAGCTATTGCTTTTACAACTTTTGTAAGATTAATACTAGCTCTTGGACTTGCACCAAATTGAATAAAATGCCCAATATCAAGCCCATAATTTTTAGGCTCTCTTGTAGCAAAAACTAAATCTATAATATAATTTTCTATTTCTTTATCCATATGAATTGTTTTTACTTCATTTTTTAATTTTATAAGTTCATCTTTTGTAATAACTTGATGAATTTCCTCAAATCCATCATTTGCAACTCTTTTTGCAATTTCAAACTCTTCCTCTTTTGTGTTATAACCAACCACAACTTTTAACATAAATCTATCAAGTTGAGCTTCAGGTAAATTATAAGCTCCCTCTTGTTCAACTGGATTTTGAGTTGCCATAACTAAAAATGGTAAACTAAGCTTAAAACTTTCATCTCCAATTGTAACTTGTCGCTCTTGCATAACTTCAAGTAGTGCTGATTGAACTTTTGCTGGAGCCCTATTTATCTCATCAGCTAAGAGTAAATTTGTAAAAATTGGACCTTGCTTAATTCTAAATTCATTATTTTTTGGGTCATAAATTTCAGCCCCAATAATATCACTTGGAAGTAAGTCTGGAGTGAATTGAACTCTTTTAAAATTAAGCCCTAAAGTTTTCGCTAATGCATTTACAGTCGTAGTTTTTGCTAAACCAGGAACTCCCTCAAGTAAAATATGCCCATCACATAAAAGCCCAATTAAAAGCCCATCTACCATATTATCTTGACCTATGACCACTTTTTTAACTTCATTTTTTATAGTTTCGATTTTATTAAACATTTTAACTCCTATTTAATAATATTATTTTGCATTAATTTTAAATTGGATTGAATTTTAAGCAATAAGTAAAAACTTACTGCCTATTTTGGAGGAGCTTGTCTGTGAAGAGGATGTTGATAATCATTTTTTTCACAGCCCATAAAAAGTGTAGCAATTGTAAAAATAGTTAATAAAGTTATTACAACTTTTTTCATTGAACTGCCTTTTTATAAATTTTTTTTATAAATTATGCTCTTTTTTGTATTTTACAATTATTGTATAAGCTTCATCTTTTAATTTTGACTTCTCTTTTTTTAATTTTTCAAGCTCAAGTTGTTCCATATGAGCCCTTCCATCTTCAACTTCACTTACTTTATCATCAAGTTCATTATGCTTTTCAAAAATTTTTGCAAAATGTGCATTTTCAACTTTTAATTTTGAAATAATATCTCTATATTCGTGTAACATTGTTTACTCCTTAAATTTTTAGTGATTATAACTTAAAAATCCTTAGATTAAGTTCTATAATCAGCATTTATTTTAACATATTCATAACCTAAATCGCAACCAAAAGAGGTAAATTCACCTTCACCTAAGCCTAAATTACAAATAATCTTAAACTCATCTTTATTCATTACTTTACTAGCTTTTGCTTCATTTTCTTTATCAAAATAGATATTGCCTCTATCATAAATTAATATATCTTCAAAGTAAATTTTAAGTGTCGTCTCATCACAATCACATCCACTAGCTCCAATTGTTGAAGCAATTCTTCCCCAATTTGGGTCTTTTCCAAAGATTGCAGTTTTAACTAAAAGTGAAGTTGATAGAGCTTTGCTAATTTTTTTAGCTTCCTCTAAGTTTTTCGCACCTTTTACATTAAATGCTACAACTGAATTAGCACCTTCTCCATCTTTTACAATTAAAATTGCTAACTTTTGCATAATAATTTTCAGAGCTTGTTTAAAAGCATCTTTATTATAAATTGCTTTTTGATTTGAAAGAAGTAGTACTGTATCATTTGTAGAAGTATCTCCATCCACACTAATAGCATTAAAACTAATTTCATTTATTTCATTTAAAATTTCTCTCATCTCATCTTTAGGAATTGCACTATCAGTTGCAATAAAACAGAGCATTGTAGCCATTGCTGGATTTATCATTCCAGCTCCTTTTGCACTTGCTCCAATTCTAAATTTTTCGCCACTATCAAGCACAACTTCAAGTGCAATCTCTTTAGCAAAAGCATCAGTTGTCATAATTGCTTGTGAAAGATTTGAGCCATTTTTTGTATTCAAATCAAACTTATCCATAGCATTTATAATTTTTTCTTTTGGAAGTCTTACACCAATAACACCAGTTGAACTCATAATTGGGTTAATTACATTAAATTTATCTTTTGCAATGCTTAAAACTTCGTCAATATCATTAATTCCAGCTTCACCCGTCATTGCATTTGCATTTTTAGCATTAATCAAAACAAAATTTGTTTTAAAATAGCCATATTTTTTAAAGTGTTTAATTGGAGCTGCTTGAAACTTATTTGTGGTAAAAATAGCTTCTACTTCACACAAAGTATCTGAATAAATAAAACTTACATCAAATTTATCATTTGGCTTTAATCCAGCACTTACTCCATCACAAAAAAAACCCTCAACTGCCGAAATTCCACCATCAATTGGAAATATATTAAACATATTTTAACTCCTCTGGTTTTTCTTTCATTCTTATCATTTTTTTAGCTTTTATAATATCTTTTGAAGTTCCAACGACTAACAATCTTGATTCAACTGTAATTATGGTATCACCTTTTGGCATAGGAATTAATTTACCATCTCTTTGAATAACACCTATAACACTGACATTCGCAACTTCTCTTAAGTGTGTCTCTTTCAATTTTTTTAAAATTAACCAACTTTCTCTTGGAACTCCAATCTCTTCAATGTCAATAGGAGTATCTTTTTTGTATAAAAATGACTCTAAAATGTTTTCCATCTCTGGACGAATTGCCATTGCACTTACTCTTTGAGCCATTAATTTAGTCGGTGAAACTACACTATCAGCTCCCAATTTTTTTAATTTTTCTATATCATTTAGAGTTTCAGCATTTGCAATAATGTGATAAGCCTTTCTACCAATCTCTTTTTCAAAAAGCCTAACTGAAGCGATTTGTGCGATATTGTCGGCTATATTGTTTGATAGAGTTATTACACCCTTTGCACTTGACATATAGGATTTTAAAAGTGCTAATTCAGTATGAGGTTCATCTTTTATAAAATATGGATATCCATACTTCATAGCTAACTCTTCGAGATTTTCAGATGGGTCAATTACAACAAAAGGGATGTGCGAATCGCGAAATTGTCTTGCAAGTTGAATAGTGTACTCATTGTGATAGCAAATAACAAAGTGATTTTTTAGTCTTGCTATTTTATATAACATTTTTCTTTCCTTTAAAAGCCTACGTAAATCGCCTTTATTAATAACTTCAATAACAACACCAATCGAAAAAGTAACAGTTAATAATCCAAATAACATTAATGCGACTGTAAATTGTTGTCCTAAAGGTGAAAATTCACTCTCTTTTAATGCACCAAAACCAGTTGTAGTAAAAGTGTAGCCAGATTGAAAAATAGCATCATTTAAAGAGTAATCTTCTATCCAAACATAACCTAATGTGCCAAACATCATTATGAGAATAACTAATACAATAGGAAGTCTAAATGGTTTTAATTGTGAGTATATATCACCTGAAAGGCTTATTTGAGGTTTTTTTTCTTTTTCCCAAGCTTTGATTTTTTGTTTGTCTAATTTATCCAAATTTTAAACTCAAAAAGGCAAGAGCCTTTTATTATTTTAAGCTAAAAGATTTTTTTTCTTCATTGTTCTTAAAGTTGAAGCCGCAACTCTAATTTTTGCTGTAGTACCATCTTCTAATTTAACTCTAATTGTTCTTAAATTTGGTAAAAATCTTCTTTTTGTTCTATTGTTAGCATGACTTACATTGTTGCCAACCATTGGACCTTTACCAGTTACAAAACATCTCTTTGCCATAATATTGCCTCTTTTTATAAATTTTTTGGGCAATTGTACTTAAAGTTAACAAAATTATAACTTAATATAAAAAACAGATTTATTTTGATAAACTTAATGATATATTATATAAAGGAGTTAAAAATGGTAATTAAATCACTTTTAGTTGGTTCTTTGATGGCAGTTTCGCTAAGTGCAGAGTTGGTTAATTTAAAAGAGGGTTGGAATTTAGTTGGATTGTCAAATTCTATAAAAATAGATACATTAAAAGCTGAAAATCCAAATATTCAAAAAGTTTTTATTTATAAAAATGAGTTTTTAGAAAGTGGCGAAATTAAACCAGCTGATGGGGTTTGGATACATAGTGCTAAAGATGCAGAGTTGTATATAAAAGATGAGGATTTAGCTAAAGATACAGAGTTTAAAGAAGAGGCTAGAGTTGATAAAATCGAATTAGTAAAAGGTTGGAATTTAATTTCACTTCCGATAAATAGTGCAATTTCTCCGAAAATATTTAAAAATGTGAGTGTTGTTTGGAAGTATCAAAATGGAAAATGGAATAAATATGGTGGAAGCGAGGATAGTGAATATCCAAAAATTGATGTAATTGGAAGTGGTGAAGGATTTTGGATAAATTCAAATGAAGCTCAAACTATCTATTTAAGTGATGAGGAAGCAAAACTTACAAATTTTAATTCTGATAGTGAAATGAATGAGTATTTAAGTGCAATGGTAAATTATAATCATAGCTATAGAAATACCCAAAATAACTATTTACCTTATTATACAAGTACAAGTGGAGGAGTGGCAATGCCTACGGCTGTACCAGCAGCACCAGAGGTTGTTGCTTCAAACTCAAGCTCATCAGGAGATTTAGGTTCAGGAGGTATAAAAGTAGATGATGCAACAACTACAAATCTTCAAGAAGAAGGAGTTGATGAAGCTGATATTGTAAAAAATGATAATGAAAAAATATTTTACTTACCTTCAACTCCGATTTATTCATCATATTCTGTAAATGAAATTTATGTAAATACTTTTGAGAGAATTTTAGCAGGTCAAAAAGAGAAATTAACTTCTATTAAAGTCAATCAGAGACCAAATGAGTTATATTTAATCGATAATAAATTAATTGCAATTTATCCAAATAATTATAACTTTTGGGGATATTGGAAAAGTATTGATTATGGGATTTGGAGTGAAAGTAGTAAAATTGAAGTTTATGATGTAAGAGATTTAGCTAATATCACAAAAATAAATGAGTATAAAATCGATGGAAATATAGTTGATAGTAGAGTTACAAATAATAAACTATATTTAGTTACTCGATTTATGCCTTATGTTGAGGTTGAGTATCCAAAAACTTACTTAGATTGCGGAAATAATTCAATAAGTGATAGTTCATCAAGTGGTGGTGGAGTTCTAATTAAACCAGAATCTAACACACCTAAACCATATAATGACCAATGTTATTTTTATCCAAAAGATGAAAACGGCTCTGCTTACATACTTGATTATAACAATCCTATTTTAAAAACGGAACATTTAAAACCAACTATTTTAAACACTGAAAATAATAGTTCAAGAGAAATTCCAACTGCACAAACTCTTTATGCCCCAGCAAAATTTAATCAAGCAAGTTTTATAACTTCAATTACTTCATTTGATATAAATGACACTACAAAACAAGAGAGTATGTCGGTTGTCGGTGGAAGTTCTACAATTTATGCAAGTAATAAAGCAATTTATGTAACAAGTGAAGAGTATCCAATCTATTTTGGTTGGGGTTCTTATCAAAATAGAACTTCAATTTATAAATTTTCAATAGAAAATGCCATAAGTTACAATGGTAAAACTTTTATTGATGGAAATATATTAAATCAATTTAGTTTAAGTGAACACAATAATATTTTAAGAGTAGCCTCAACTACGGGTTGGAATTGGAGAAGTGATACGGATAATATAGTTTCAACAATCAAAGAAGAAAGTGCTAATCTTAGTGTTTTAGGAAAACTTAGTGGACTTGGAAAAGAGGGTGAAACTATAAGGGGAGTTAGATTTTTAGGTAATAGAGGTTTTGTAGTTACTTTTAGACAAACTGACCCACTTTATACAATCGATTTAAGCGACCCAATTAATCCAAAAAAAGTTGGAGAACTTAGCATTAATGGTTACTCTTCATATTTTCATCCAATTGATGAAAATAGAATTCTCTCAATCGGAAGAGATGCCGATGAAAACGGAAACACAAAAGGTGTTCAAATTCAACTTTTTAATATAAGTGATTTTGCAAATCCTTCTTTAGCCGATAAAATTACAATTGGTCAGGATTGGAGTACTAACTCTGAAGCAGTAGATAATCACAAAGCATTTACTTATAGAGATGGTGATAAATTATTCGGATTTCCAATAAGTGAGTATTATGAGCGAAATTCAACTATCATTAATGGTGAAGTTTACTATCCTGAATATCGATGGGCTTATAGAAACTATTTTGATATGTATCAAGTAAATGGTATGAAAATAGATAAAATTGATAAAGTTGATGGAAATGCTTCAAGTTATGATGTTTATAATAACCAAAGAGGAATAATTTTTACAAATAATAATAAAGATTATGGACTTTATATTGCAGGTGGTGAAATGTATGTAAAAGAGATAATTAAAAAGTAAAGTTAAAAACTTTACTCTTTTTTTAGTGCAGGTAAAAGTAGTAACATTTCTTTATCTGTAATTCCTTCAGGAGTTCCCATTAATACAACTCTTTCTATTGTGTTTTGAAGTTCTCTTATATTTCCAGGCCACGGATAAGCACATAAAGTATCCATTGCTTTTGGAGTTATAATAACTTCTCGTTTATGGTTTTTTATAGCTGTTTCTAAAAAGAAGTTTACAAGTAATTTTATATCATCACCTCTTTCTCTAAGTGCTGGTAAATTTATAGGAATTACATTTAATCTATAATATAAATCTTCCCTAAATTTGCCCTCTTGCACCATTTTTTCAAGATTTCTATTTGTAGCGGCAACTATTCTTACATTTACTTTAATGGTTTTACTTCCTCCAACTCGCTCAAATTCTCGCTCTTGCAAAACTCTTAAAAGTTTAACTTGTAAATTTGGACTGATATCGCCTATTTCATCTAAAAAAAGTGTTCCTTTATCAGCTAATTCAAATCTACCTTTTCGCATCTCTTTTGCATCTGTAAAAGCTCCTTTTTCGTGTCCAAAAAGTTCACTCTCAAGTAAAGTTTCAGTAATTGCTGCACAATTTATTTTCACAAAAGGCTCATTTGCTCTATTACTTCTTTTATGAATTGCTGCTGCGATAAGCTCTTTTCCCGTACCTGTTTCACCTCTGACTAAAATAGTGACATTTGTAGATGCAATTCGCTCTATTATTTTATATACATCTTGCATTTTAGTACTTTCGCCAACAATATCCCCGAAATTATGGACTTTTGCATCCCATTCCATCTTATAATATAGTTTTAAATCTTTTAACTTTTCTCGCTCACTTTTTATCATTTTATATGAGTTTATAGCTTGTGCAAAAATTGAGCTGATAATAGTCAAAATTCTAATTGTATCATCAAAACTAATTTGAGTACTTTTCATCAAACTAGCACCAAGAACTCCTATAACTTTATCATTTATCAACATCGGAACGGCAATATATGAGATAGTATTTGCATCTTTATTACCACTTTTATTTAAAAATATCAAATCAGTATGAACATTACTAACAACAATAGGTTCTTTTTTAAGAGCTGCCAAACCAGTAGCACCCTCACCAATGCGATATTTTGCTAAATTTTCTTGCATTTTATTAAAATCAATTGAGCTAAAAATTTCCAAAATATCATCTTCAAGTGTATAAATTACACTTTTATGAAGTGAAAGTTTTGTTTTTAAAATTTTTAATGCTTTTTGTAGTGTATTTTCTAATTCTATATTATTTGATACAAGTAGTGCAATTTCATAAAGTGTTGCTAACTCCTCTTTAATTAAACACTCATTTTCACAATTCACACTAAATCCTTTTTAGAAAATAATAGTTTAATTCTACTATTTTTTAATCACTTAATTTAATAAAAGCTGTTTATTTTTTAAACATTCCTATTTAAGATAGCTTTTAACCAAAGTGGAGGATTTGTGTTTATGAGATTTAATAATTTATCCAAAAATTCATTCATACTTTCATTTTCATTTGTGGTTTTTAGTGGGAAAATATTTGCACTTTTGAGCATTATTGAAGCTTTTGGTCCAACTTGAGAGACACAAACTATATTTGCTTTTGAAATAGAATTAATTTTATAATTTAATTTTTCACTTTCATCTTCAAGTTCTAGCGAACTATCGATAGTTTCCAAAAAATTAAATTTATTATTTTTTAACTCATATAGATAAAACTTTTTACACCAACCAAAATGCTCATTAATATGAACTCCATCACAACTTGCAAATGCTATTTTTATCATATTTCACATCCAAAACAGTTTTTTTTATCATAACAAAATTCACAAGCTGGAGCAATATCTTCGATAGTATCAAATAAAAACTTTTTCCATCTTATATCTTTTGGTTTTATATCAGCCAAAGGTTTAAAATGAGTTTGCATTAATTCGTTCATATTCTCTCTATTTAAAAGCCCTAAATCTTGGTATAAATGATTCATTAAAATAGATTTTTGTGCGATTTTTAAAGCCAACTCTCTTGACTCTTCACTTTCAGTAAAACTTAATAAAAGTGATTCTATTTTAAAAACTTTTTTTTCCATAATTTAATCTTTATTATTTAATTTACTTATGATAATTGCAATAACTATTCCACTTACTTTATTTTTTAATTTTTTTTTGTATTATTAATAATTAATTTATTATAGGAGAAAGTGTAATGAGAAGCTTATTTTATTTAGTTTTTATATTTTCTATAACTTTATTTGCTAAAAGTTATAATGTTTCAAATGTTTCAGAGTTAAGAGTAGCATTAAATGAAGTTTTAAGCTCAAAAGAGAGCGACGAAATTATTTTAGAAAAAGGGTATTATAAAAGTAATTTTGATAAAAATGGCTCATTTGGTGGAAAAATATTATATCCAAAAACATTAACTATTAGTGCAAAAGATGGGCTTAGTTATAAAGATATTGTTTTAAATGGAGCTGGAGAAAATTCTGTTTTATCTTTTAGCGATACAAAAAATTCACATTTAATATTAAAAAATATTTCTATTATCAATGGAAACAATGAAGAGAGTTATGGTGGAGGAGTTTTTTTTGATGCAAATTTGACAATTCAAAATTGTAAAATTGCAAATAATATAAGCGAAGATAGTGGAGGTGGGATTTATGGAAAAATTGTAACTATTATTAATTCTAATATTTATAATAATATTAGTGTAAATAATGGTGGTGGAATTTATGCTAATGAAGTTTATATAAAAAATTCTACTATAAATGATAATATTAGCAATAATAACGGTGCGGGTGTTTATACAAAAGTAGCAAAAATTGAAAATTCAAGCATTAAAGATAATATAAGCGATAATAGTGGTGGTGGGATTTATGGAAAGATTGTTGAAGTTTTAAATTCTGAAATTTTAAATAATGCAAATGATAGTTTTGGAGGTGGAATTTATGGACCTCGTTCAGCTGTTATAAGAGTAATTAATTCAACTATTAAAGCAAATGCGAATGATAACGATGGTGGCGGAGTTTATGGAAGTAGATATTCTGATATTTTTATTTTAAATTCACATATTATTCAAAATAGTGTAAAACAGAGAGGTGCTGGGGTTTTTGGAGATTGGTATAGTGATATTGTGATAGTAAATTCAAATATTTCAAATAACATTAGCAATAAAGTAGGAACGGCAATTTATGGCGATAAAATTTCACATATTAGTTTAATTAATTCAAATATTATAGAAAATAAAAATCCGCAAAAATTGGCTTCTATTCATGGAAGTGGACTATTTTTAAACTCTTTAATTGATACTACTATCAATTTTAGCGATAACTCTAAAGTTTATTATAGTTATTTTATAGATGATAATAATTCAGAATTTAATATAACTAAACAAAATAATCTTTCAAGCATTAAAATTGTAGATAAAGGCTTAAGTGTGAATGATAAAAGCTTTAAAGATTTACTAGAAATTGAAATTTTAAACGATAGTGTGAGAGAAGAGATATTTAAAAATTTAAATAATCAAAAATGAGTTTCAAAAATTTTTTTGATATAATCGCAAAAAATATTAAGGAACTTAAATGATTTTAATAGCTGGACCTTGTGTGATAGAAAGTCGCGAAAATGTGATGAAAATAGCAAAAGAGTTGGAAGGAGTGAATAAAAATTCAAGCATAGAGTTTTATTTTAAAGCTAGTTATGATAAAGCAAATAGGACAAGTTTAGAGAGTTTTAGAGGTATTGGTTTTGAAGAGGGTTTGAGAGTACTTGAAGATGTGAAAAAAGAGTTTGGATATAAGCTTTTAACGGATATTCACGAAACAATTCAAGTGCAAAAAGTTGCTGAAGTTGTAGATGTACTTCAAATTCCCGCATTTTTATGTCGTCAGACCGATTTATTAGTTGAGTGTGCGAAAACTGATAGGGTAGTCAATATCAAAAAAGGGCAATTTATGAACCCAAAAGATATGATTTATTCAGTTTTAAAAGTGCTTAAAACTAGAGGGCTAGATGAAGCAACGTATGAAAATTCAAAAAAAGCTGGTGTTTGGCTAACTGAAAGAGGCAATAGTTTTGGATATGGTAACTTAGTTGTTGATATGAGAAGTTTGGTTATTATGAGGGAGTTTGCACCAGTAATTTTTGATGCGACACACTCTGTTCAAATGCCAAGTGGTGGTGGTAAAACAGGAGGCGATAGCTCGTTTGTGCCATATCTTTCAAAAGCAGCAAGTGCAGTTGGGGTTGATGGATTTTTTATGGAGACACATTTTGACCCAAGTGTTGCAAAAAGTGATGCGGCAAATATGATAAAGATAGAAGATTTAAAAAAATTAGTTAATGATATTTTAAAAATAAGAGAAACTTTAAATTGATATTTTTTTACTCTTAAAGGAAGTTTATGGATTTTGATTTTATGGGTTATATCGATAAAGGTGGCATAATAATGTATATTTTGCTTGTGCTTAATTTTGTCGGTTATTCGCTAATGTTAGCTAGTTTTTTATTACTTTTAAGCACAAAATTAAATAAGTTTAACTTAATTAATAATATTTTACAAAAAAATAAATTTGAAGTTGAAAAAGATGTAGCAATTAAAATTTTAAAAGATGAGTTGACTTCAAAACTTAAATCTATGGAGTTTGGTTTAAATACAGTCAAAATAATTGCTACAATTTCTCCACTTCTTGGACTTTTAGGAACAGTTGTTGGCGTTTTTAGTGCTTTTGAAATAATTAGTAAAAATGGTTTAAGTGACCCTTTAGTTTTTGCAGATGGAATTTCACTAGCATTAATTACAACAGTTGGAGGCTTAATTGTTGCAATTCCCCATTATATCGGATATAACTACTTAATAGGAATGGTTGATAATTTGGAAGTTGAAATCGAAAAAGAGTTATTTAAAAAATATTTTGGAATTTCAAATTGAAACGAAGAGAACCATTAACTCCCGATATTACTCCACTTATTGATATTGTATTTTTACTTTTGATTTTTTTTATGGTTTCGAGTGTATTTAAAAAAGAGGAATTAGCACTACTTCTTAATTTGCCAAAAGTAAGTGAAACTTCAAAAGAGATAGAAGAAAAAGAGATAAATTTGGAGTTAAACTCTAATGAATTGGCTTATAATGGCAAGAAAGTCTCTTTTGAAAATTTATCAAATGAACTTAGTTTAATTAGTAAAAAAGAGGTTGTAATAATCCTTAGAATTGATAAAGAGGTTAAATATGAGCGAATTATTCAATTACTTGAAATTTTGCAAAAATATGATTTGAATAATTTAGCACTTATCAATGAAACAAAATTTAAAAATTAACTATAAGCACAACTCCATCAATTTCACTAGCAAGAATATATTTTATAGATAGTTTTTTAGTGAGTGGTATAGTTGGTATAGAATAACAAACAATAATAAACATAAAATTTGAATTATTTAAAATTTAGTGATTTATCAAAAGAGTTTAATATTTTATGTAAAGATGCAGATGTTACAAAATAATTTTAAATTAAATTTACTATAAAAAGGCAAATAATGAGTTTAGAACAATTTTTAGAAAATTTAACACTTGAAGAGATAGATGAGCTTAGAAGATTAAAAGAGCAAAAACAAAAAAGCTATAACTTTTCATCTTTAACAATGGAAAATTTAAATAACTTTTTTGATGTAAAAAAGAGTTTTAATAAAGAAGAGATTTTAAGTAGTTGGATTAAAAATAAAATAGAGATACAAGATGAAGATTTAAGCTTTTTGACAAAACTACTTGCAAAAGAGAAAGAGTATATTGAAATATACAAAGAAGAGGATTTGAAAGTAAAATTTATTGCACCAATATTAAATCAAATTGATTTTAGAGATGAAGTAAAAGAAATTAGAGATTTTTATGAAGAAAAAATTACATATAAAGGCGAAGACTTTATCTTAACTGGAGTTTGTGATTTTGTAGTCTCTAAAGGTTTGGATTATGCTAAAAAGCCATATTTCTTTATTCAAGAGTTCAAAAAAGGGTTTGACTCAAGCGACCCACGACCACAACTCTTAGCAGAATTAATAAGTTCAATCGAGTTAAATAATTTCGATAGCATAAAAGGAGCTTATATCGTTGGAGCTATCTGGAATTTTGTAATTTTAGAGCGACTTGAGAGACATAAATATATCTATTATGTAAGTGAAAATTTTGATAGCACAAAGATAGAGGATTTAAAAGGAATTTATAAAAATCTTTTATTCGTCAAAGAGGAGATAATCAAGTGGGCAGAAAATTAATAAGCTTTGATTGGGCGATGAAAAAAATACTAAGAGAGAAAGCTAACTTTGATATTTTAGAAGGGTTTTTGAGTGAGCTTTTATGTTTTGATGTTTTTATAGTTGAGATTTTAGAGAGTGAAGCAAATCAAGAGTATGAAAAAAATAAATTTAATCGAGTTGATTTATTGGCAAAAGATAGTCAAAATAGATTTATCTTAATCGAACTTCAACACGATAGCGAAAACGATTATTTTCATAGAATGGTTTATGGCGCTTCTAAACTTATAAGTGAGTATTTTGATGTTGGTGAGCCTTATTCAAATATTAAAAAAGTCTATTCTATAAATATCGTCTATTTTGGGCTTGGTCAAGGAAGTGATTATCTGTATAAAGGCGAAATAAACTTTAAGGGCTTAAATAGAGCCGATACATTGGAGCTTAACGACAAACAAAAAGAGTTATTTGGAGAGATAAAAGTTAAAGATATTTTTCCAGAATTTTATATCATCAAAGTTAATAACTTCGATAAACTCTCCAAAAAATCGACAATTGATGAGTGGATATATTTTCTAAAAACAGAAGAGATAAAAGAGGATTTCAAAGCCAAAGGATTAGAAAAAGCAAAAGAGAAGCTTGATGTTTTGAAACTTCCAAATAAAGAGAGAATTGCTTATAAAAGAAATTTGGAAAATAAGAGTTTGGAAAAGTCTGTTATAGCCACAGCAAAATTTGAGGGTGAGAGAGAAGCCAAAATAGAGATTGCGAAAAATTTGCTTGATGTTTTGGATATTGAGACAATAGCCAAAAAAACGGGTTTAAGTGTTGAAGATATAAAATCACTGCACAAAGATTAAAGGCGAAATATGGAATTAGTCTATTTATGGGTAGAAGAGTATAAAAATATAAAACGACAAGGGTTTAATTTTAGTCCGAGGTTTAAGTGTAATTATGATGAAAATACAAATGAACTTACCATTAATGAAAATAAAGATTATGTGAGTATTTTTCCTAAAAATATAAATGTTACGGCAATTGTTGGAGAGAATGGGAGTGGAAAGAGTAGTATAATATTTCAAGATGAGAATAGAGGACAAGGATTTACTAGTAATTTTAAAATTATTTTTGAAAATAATAGATTAATTTTATTTGAACCATTTAAAGAGTTCTGGGATGATGATGGTCCATATATAAAAAAATTTAATATAAAAAACAATACAAATTTTAAACATAAATTACGAACTGTATATGATTATCTTAAAATTAATTCAAAAGATAAACAATATTTTACGAGTAAGTCTAATGGCAAATCATTAGATGAAGAATTTAGTCTATATTTTAATTGGGATATTTTAAAATATTTTTTTAAAGATGAATATTATGAAACATATAGTTATGGGGTATGGAAGGAAAATAAAAATATTCTTATACCTTTAATAGTTGAAGAAAGTCATACAATTTCTTATAAATATTTTTTAAACAATGTAAATACAAAAATTCTCAATTTCATAAAAAAACATGAAAAAGAAGCCATTTGTTTCTTTGAAAAATTTAATTTTAAAATTTTAAAAGAAATCCCAAACGAGCATAAAATAGTTGATATATTTGATTTAAGTCATGGAGAACGGTATCAATTTTTATTATTTTTTATTATCTTAGATAAGTGTTTTGATAAAAATAAGAATTTAATAATTTATTTAGATGAACCTGATTTAACATTACATCCAAGATGGCAAAAAAAATTTATTAAAAAATGTATAGAAGTTTTTTCATTATTTCCTTATCAAATACATATTATTATTGCTTCTCACTCCCCCTTTATCCTCTCCGACTTACCAAAAAAAAATGTAATATTTTTAGAAAAAGGCAAACAAGTAGATGTAGATATTAACACTTTCGGAGCAAATATCCACACTCTGCTTTCTCACGGTTTTTTTATGAGCGATGGACTTATGGGCAAGTTTGCGAAAGAGAAAATACAATCAGTTATAGATTTTTTAAATCATGATAACAACAATCAACTTAACCAGCAAAAAGCTTTGGCAATTATCCAACTTATTGGTGAGCCGATTTTGAAAAATAAGCTTTTAAAAATGTATGAAAAAAAATTTCATATAAAATCAAAAGATGAAGAAATAGTAGAATTAAAAGCAGAAATCGAAAGACTTAAAAATGATAAAAATTAAATTTAATCAAAAGCTTTTTGATAAGCATATTGACAATATTTCTTCAAAGATAAAAGAATTAATAAAAATAGATAATTCAATTTTAAAAGACTTAAAAGAAACTGATAAAAATTGTTTGATTTATATAGACAAAAATATAGAAAATATTTTAAAAGCTGATAATAACAAATTGAAAGAATATATAAAATATTTTCAAACTAATTATCCACATTCAATTGGAGTAGAAAATCAGAAAAAAGAAGATTGGCTTCATTTATATAAAATATTAAGAGATGAAATTTTTGAAAAAGAATACAATAATTGGGGAAAGAGAATAAAAGAATACAATGCTTATGAATTTGTAAAAATATTAGATTTAAAAACTTGTCCTTATTGCAACCGAAATTATACTTTTGTGGTTGATGAAAAAAGTGGAAAACTAAGACCTGAAATTGACCATTTTTATCCTAAATCTATATATCCATTTTTGGCTATGAGTTTTTATAATCTCATTCCAAGTTGTCCTATTTGTAATCATACAAAAAGTAGTAAAAATACTGAAAATTTGATAAATCCTTATGATATAAAAGATGATGATTTTAAATTTACATATACTCCTAAAGATATTGATTTTACAAATATTGAAAATAAAAAATATAATTTTGATAGTTTTAAGATAGAGTTTCAATCTTCAATAAAAGCTAATGATGAAATATTTAAATTAACAAAACTTTACGAACAACATAAAGATATAGTTATAGAACTTCTAATAAAAAAAATTTATTATCCACAAAGTTATATTGATGAACTTTCAAAATTTGGTTTTGAAAAAGATGAAATTTACAGATATTTATTATGTAATTACATCAAAGATGAAGACTTGCATAAGCGACCACTTAGCAAACTCATAAAAGACATTAGCGAAGAGCTTGATTTAATATAAAAGGCAAAATATGAGCGAAGAGTTAGAACTAAAACTATTTCAAAAAATAGAAGAGCTTGAGAAAGAGATTAGAGAGCTAAAAGGTGAAGAGGTTTCAAAAGTTCCAATTTATAGCTTTTCTAAAATTAGGTTTAAAGATTTAGAGAGTTTAGTTAATATTCAAGAAAGTTTTGATGATAAAATTTTTGAAACTTGGTTTAATAGTATTAATTTAACAGATGAGAATGTTATCGATTTTTTATCAAAATTATTAATTAAAGAGGGAAAATATATAAAATATTACAATGAGGAAAATTTGAAAATTAAATTTATAGCTCAAATAATTAATTTAGTGGATTTTAATATTTCTGAAAATCTTAAAGACTTTTATGAAGAAACTTTAACTTATCAAACAGAAAATTTTATTTTTACAGGAAATGTTGATTTTTTAGTATCTAAAGGAGTAAAAAAATCCGAAAAACCATATTTTTTCATTCAAGAGTTTAAAAAAGGCAAAGAAAATTCCGACCCAGAACCTCAATTATTAACAGAATTAATAGCAGGGGTTGAGTTAAACAATTGGCAAAGTATAAAAGGAGCTTATATTGTCGGAGCTATTTGGAATTTTGTGATATTAGAACGAATTGAAAAGCATAAATATATCTATTATGTGAGTGTAAATTTTGATAGTTCAAAAATAGAAGATTTGAAAGGAATTTATAAAAATTTATTGTATGTTAAAAATGAGATAATTAAACTAAATAATGGAAGGGTGAATGAAAGTATTAATAGTTGAAAATGAGATTTATTTGGCACAAAGTATTTATTCAAAGTTGTCAGAAATTGGATATACTCCAGAAATTGCAACAACACTAAAGGAGGCTATGAAAGATGAGATGTATGATATTGTACTTCTTTCAACAAATGTTTCGGGGCAAAATTTTTACCCTATCATTTCAAAATATAAAGATGCAATTATTTTGCTTATGATTTCTTATATTAGTAATGATACGGTTAGTAATCCCCTACAAGCTGGGGCAAATGATTATATATTAAAGCCATTTATGATGGAGGAGCTTATTAGAAAAATAGAGCATTTTTTGGATTATGAAACTTTAAAAAGGGAAAATAATGCATTTAATAACTATATAAATTTTAGTTTTGAAAATGTTTCAAAGAATGCTTCAATACTAACTTTAAAGGATAATTTGCCACTTTTAATAAAAACAAGTTATCAAAAACAAGCAGATGCTTTTGCATTTAAAGTTGCAAAAACGAATAAAAAAGTGCTTGAATTTATCTCTTTAAATAATCTTGAGTGGAAAGAACATTTAAATTCGATTGTAAAAGATTGTATTATTTATATGGCACCCTTGCAAAATATGAAAAAACTTGATAGAAAGGAGCTTCTTGAAGCAATAAAAGATAAGAATGTAATAGTTTCAACTATTGATGCTCAAGATGAGTTACCAATCAATACAATTGAGATTAAAAGTGACAATAGAATTTTTGATAGAGGAAATATACTATCAATTGATGATTATATAAAATTTGTCGTGGTAAATTATCAAAATAAATATCCTGATATTGAAATTAGTAAAAAATTAGGTATTAGTAGGAAAAATTTATGGGAAAAGAGAAAAAAATATGGAATTATTAAGAAAAAATAGAGCTTTATTTATTGATAAAGAGGCAATTTCTACCCTAGCTCTTGCACAAGATGGAGTTTTAGCTCCAGTTGAGGGTTTAATGAGTGAGGCTGAAGCCAATGAGGTTGATGAAAGTGGAATTTATAAAGGTCAAACTTTTCCATTTTCATTTATTTTAGCCCCAAATGGAAAACGAAATGAAGAAGTTTTACAAACAGCTTTTAAAGGTGAAGTTTTAAATTTAATTTGTGCTAATAAAAAATATGGTGAAATCAAAGTTAGTGAAATTTTTGAAATTGACCCAATTAAAAGAGTTGAAAAAATTTTTCAAACTTCTGATATTTCTCATCCTGGAGTAAAAGATACTTTAAAAAGACTTGGGAAATATGCAATTTATGGAGAGTATGAAGTTAATTTTGATGAGATAAAAAGAAGTAAAAGAATGATTGAAAAAGCAAGAGAGGAAAATGGTGCAAAAGAGGTAACAGCCTTAATGATGGCGATAAAACCACTTCATCGAGCTCACGAGCGATTAATTAGATTAACACTTGAAAAAAGTGATTTAGTTGTGATTTTTTTGCTAAAACCTTATAAAGATGACATTCTTTCATATTCGCTTAGACTTAAAACTTTAAACTATTTTGTGAGCGAGTATCTTCCAAAAAATAGAGTTGTAATTATTCCACTTGAGAATACTTATATTTTTGCTGGAAATAATGAACTTATTTTAAATAGTATTGTGGCTAAAAATTTTGGGTGTTCTAAAATTGTGATTGGTCAAAATCATGCAGGTGTTGGGATGTTTTATGATAAAAATTCGCTTAAATCTATTTTTGATACATTAAAGGGAATTGATATTGAAATTGATATTTCTAATGAGTTTGTGTATTGTAATTTATGTAAAACATTAGTGAGTGCTTCGACTTGTCCACACGGTCAACATCACCATATTCACTATCACTCAAACTCAATTTTGGAAATTTTAACAACTGGTTTACTTCCACCTGCCGTTTTAGTTAGAAAAGAGATTTCAGCTATTATTTTAAGCCATCTTTTTCCAAATCGTTTTAAAAATCTTGAAAGACTTTATGATGATATAATTCCATCAATTGGGCTTTTAGAACATCATAGCGAAAAAGATTTTTATATAGAACTTATGCAACTGTATCAAACAACCTCTTTAACTTAAAGGTGAAATATGAGAAAAATCATAGCAAACAATAAAAAAGCTTTTTTTGATTATGAAATAATCGAGAAATACGAAGCAGGAATAGTTTTAAAAGGTAGTGAAGTAAAATCGATTAGACTTGGGCGAGTGAATTTAAAAAACTCTTTTGTAAAAATTATGAAAGGTGAAGCTTTTGTATTTGATATGCATATCTCTTATCTTGAATCAGTTAATCCTCATTTTAAACCCGACGAAAAAGAGCCTAGAAAATTACTACTTCATCGAAAAGAGATTGATAAATTTATAGGAAAAATAAAACTTATGGGAATTACAATTGTGCCATTATCACTCTATTTTAATGAGAAAAATTTAGCAAAAGTTGAAATAGGTTTAGCAAAAGGTAAAAATGTAGCTGATAAAAGACAAACTCTAAAAGAGAAAGATTTAAAGCGAGAAGCAGCCCAAGCTATGAAGAAATATTAAAAAAAGGACAAAATAAATGCTAAAGATATTTTTAATACTTATTTTTACTCTCTTGACATTGAAAGCTGATAAAGATTTAGATTTTTTAAAATTTATTGAAGCTGTTACAAATGGTCATAATGAAGCGATTAGTGTGATGATTAATACAAATAGTAGTGATGATGGAATAGATGTTAATAAACCATTAGGCATAGATGAAAATGGTATAACGGCACTTATGATTGCTTCTTCTGAAAATCATACAGATGTAATTAAAACTTTAATAGAAGGAGGTGCAAGAGTAGATTTAACAGATAGAAATAATAAAACGGCTCTAATTTATGCTTGTGCCAATGGAAAAAAAGAGGCTGTTGAAGAACTTGTTAAACACGGTGCTAAAATAAATATTAAAGATAATCAAGAGATGATGCCACTTATGTATGCTTCTAAAAATAAAAATAGTGACCCAAAAGATGTAATAGAAATTGTTAAATTTTTAATTAAAAATAAAGCTGATACAAATGCAAAAAATAGTGAAAAAAGAACGGCATTTATGTTTGCAGGTGAGGGTGGAAATTTAGAAGTAATCAAAATTTTAATTGCAAATGGTGCAGATATAACAATTGTAGATAAAAATCATCAAAATACTTTAATGTTATCAGCTCAAAATGCTAATAAAGATGTTGTAAAATTTTTGTTAGAGCAAAATTCAACTTTAGATATAAATTATAAAGATAATAGTGGCAATACGGCACTACTTAATGCAATTAAAGAAAATAATGTAGAAACAGTAAATATTTTGCTTAAAAATAAAGCAAATGTAAATATTAGTAATAATTCTGGCATAAGTGCTTTAATTAAAGCGACTCAAATTGGAGATTTTGATATAGTTGAGAGTCTACTTAAATTTAATGTCGATATCAATGCAAAAGAGTTTGCAAAACTTCAAACACCGCTTATTATAGCTTCAGTTAGAAATGATATAAAAATAGTTGAAAAATTACTAACAAAAAATTCTTTAGATGTGAATGTAAAGGATAAAGATGGTGATAATGCCCTATTTATCGCTATAAAAAATGGAAATGTAGATTTGCTAAAATCATTAATAAATGACAAAAGAATAAATTTAAATATTAAAAATACACAAGGCTTAACACCTTTATTACTAGCTCTTTCAGAAGCTACTAAACACAAAAAAAGAAAATCACAAGAGAGTGAAAATGCTTTAAAATATATTGCTAATTTACTTATTAACAAAGGTGCTGATGTGGATATAAAATCAAAAGATGGTTGGAATGCAATTAATATTGCAATGGATAATAATTATAATGATTTAGCTAAATTGATTTTAGAAAAATCTAAAGAAAAAGAGGAGTAAGTTATAATATTTATAACTTATTTACAATTTGAGTTAATGTTTTTACAAATAAATCGCTATCATTCAAGCATTTACTTACTCTAAACTCTTCAAAATTTAAATCTCCTGCTATATCTTTATACTCAATTGAAAGTTCAAAATCTGTTTCAGAATTATCAATAGTAAAAGAGATAGGATAAATCAACACTTTTTTATTTTTTAACTCTTTTAATTTCTCTTCAAGCGATGGTTTTAGCCATTTCATTGGTCCAACTTTTGATTGATATGCTAAATGAATATTTTTAAAATTTATATTTTTTCGTTTTAACATCTCTTTTAAAATTTCAACATTCTCCTCTATCTCTTTTTGATAAGTATCACCGTTATCAACGATTTTTTGAGGTAATCCGTGAGCCGAAAAAATCAAATCAAATTCATTTGCTTTTGCAGAATTTAAACTCTCTTTTATTCGTTCAATTATCGCTTGATTATAAAATTTATTTTTATAAAATCGCTCAACTTTTTTAATTTCTGGATGATAATCAAGCTTTTTACAAGCCCAATTTATTCCCTCAAATGAACTTTTTGTAGTTGTGCTTGAATATTGAGGATAAAGTGGAAGTAAAATCAACTCATCTATTCCCCTTTGTTGACACTCTTTTATTGCTGTATAATCAAACGGTGGAGTATATCGCATAGCTTCAATTACAAAGTACTCTTTAAACTCATTTTGAAGTTTTTTTAGCAATTTTTTTGTAAGTTCAGGTAGTGGCGATTTGCCTCCAATTGCTTTATAATTATTTATTGCCTTATTTTTTCTAAAAGTAACAATCAAAAAACCTACCATTTTGCGAATAAATCTATCTTTGATAGTTAGTATATTTGGGTCTGCAAACATATTTTTTAAAAAAATTTCAACTTCACTTAAATTATTAGGTCCACCCATATTAAGTATAATAATTGCTTTTTTCAAATTCATCCTTTCTTATAAAATATATAAGTTTTTATTGTAACATATTTTTAAGGAATACTATTTGCAATGCTTAATATATATAAACCAAAAAAAGAGATAAATATGGCAAAAGTAATGTTAAGAGAAAATGACGGAAAAATTTACTTTTATGTGGCAAAAAAAGATATGGAAGAAGTCATCGAAAAGATAGAGTTTGATAGTAATGAAAAATGGGGTGGTGAGGCTTTACTTAGCAATGGTGAAACTTGGTGGATAGAGCCAACAAAAAAAAATTTACCAAAAGAGGCTGTTTGCAAAAAACTATCATAAAAGGCTAAATATGGCAATAATAAATGATACAACTCTTAGGGATGGTGAACAAGCTCCTTATGTTGCATTTAATACAAAAGAGAAGTTACAAATTGCAAAACTTTTGTATCAAAATGGAGTTGATGAGCTTGAAATTGGCATTCCTGCAATGGGTAAAAAAGAACAAAGTGATATAAAAGAACTTTTAAGTTTAAAGCTTCCCATTAAGATGATGAGTTGGAATAGGGCAATTGCTAGTGACCTTGAAAAATCGCTTGAGTGCGGTTTAATGGCTGTTGATTTATCTATTCCTGTATCTAAAACATTGATAGAGATAAAGTATAAAAATGATATTGATAAAATTTTTAAAAATCTTGAAACAACTATTACTTTGGCCAAAAAAGAGGGATTATTTGTTTGTATTGGAGCAGAAGATAGCTCAAGAGCTGAAATTTCTTTTTTAAAAGAGATAATAACTTTTGTGCAAGATTTAGGAGCTGATAGATTTAGATATTGCGATACAATCGGTATTTTGACTCCAACTCAAACATATAACACAATTTTTGATTTAAAAAATAGCTCAAACATAGAAATAGAGATGCATACCCATAATGATTTTGGAATGGCAAGTGCAAATGCAATTGCAGGAGTTGAAGCTGGAGCAAAAAGCATTAATACGACTGTAATTGGGCTTGGAGAAAGAGCTGGAAATGCTAGTTTTGAGCAAGTTTTGATGAGTTTAAAATATCAATTTAAGCAAGATAGAGAAATAAATCCATCAAAATTAAAACAATTAGTAAAGCTTGTGAGTTTGGCATCAAATCAACCATTAAGCGATAATATGCCAATAGTTGGCAAAAATATTTTTGCTCACGAAAGTGGAATACACGCTGATGCAATGATAAAAAATGATAGTGCTTATGAGCCTTTTACTCCTCAAAGTGTTGGCTTAAAAAGGGATTTCCCAATAGGTAAACATAGTGGAAGTTCAACTCTAAAATATCATCTTCAAAAGTGTGGATTAGAAGTTGATAGTTCAAAACTTCAAAATTTAATTCAAAATGTAAGAGATATAGTCACAAATAGAAAAAAAGTTTTAAATTTAAAAGAGTTAAAAGAGTTATATTTATGTATTAATTAAAAAAAAGGGTGAAAAATGGAACAAGCAGAATTAAAAAAAGAGTATGCGAAATTAAAAAGAGTTGCAGTTGAAATAGCAGGACAAATCCACGATATAGTTGAAGATACTTTATGGAGTGAATATGAGCAATTACCAATTTTATCAGCAAAAGTCGTAGTAGCTGTAAAAGAAGCAAATGCTTTTAAAGAAAAAAATGGACTTTAATTATGGAACATACAATAGTTTGTAACTGTTCTGAAACCACAATAGCTGAAGCTATAAGGGTTTTTCAACACACAGATTTACCTTATTTAAAGGCAAGAAAGTTGGTGACAAAGTGTTCTCGCACTTGTTGTAATAAAGCTTTAATAAAACTCTTTGATATGGTTGAATTTGGTAAATTTGATTTAGAAGAGATTGTGAAAATTATTAATCAAACTTAAACAATTCTTTTGCTTGTATCATATCTTTATCGCCTCTACCTGAAAGATTTAGGATAATTATTTTATCTTTTATAGCATCTTTATCCATTTTTTTAAGATATGCAATTGCGTGAGAACTTTCAAATGCAGGAATAATCCCCTCACTTCTTGATAACCAAACAAAAGCTTCCAGTGCTTCTTTATCTGTGATAGCTTCATATTTAGCTACACCAATATCTTTTAAATAAGCGTGTTCAGGTCCAATCCCAGGGTAATCAAGTCCAGCTGAAATTGAGTGAGCCTCCAAAATTTGCCCATCTTCATCTTGAAGTAAATAACTCATCTGTCCGTGTAAAACTCCAGGAGTTCCTTTTTCTAAACTAGCACCGTGTTTATCTGTGTCAAGTCCAAGTCCACCTGCTTCAATTCCTATACAAGTAGTCTCTTTTTCATCTAAAAAGTGATTAAAGATTCCAATCGCATTACTTCCACCACCAATACAAGCAATTACAAAATCTGGCAATTTATGTTCTTTTTGAAGTATTTGAGCTTTCGCTTCGTAACCAATAATCGATTGAAAATCTCTAACCATCATAGGATATGGATGAGGTCCAGCTACCGTGCCAATAATATAAAAAGTATCTCTTGCATTGCTAACCCAATACCTAATTGCCTCATTCATCGCATCTTTTAGAGTTTGACTTCCACTTTCAACTGGATGAACACTAGCTCCTAAAAGCTTCATTCTAAAAACATTTAACTCTTGTCTTTTCACATCTTTTGCACCCATAAAAATATGGCATTCAAGTCCAAGTAGTGCCGAAATTGTAGCTGTTGCAACTCCGTGTTGTCCTGCTCCTGTTTCAGCAATAACTTTTTTCTTTCCAAGTTTTTTTGCAATCAAGCCTTGAGAGATAGTATTATTTATTTTGTGAGCCCCAGTGTGATTTAAATCTTCTCGTTTAAGATATACTTTTGCCCCAATTTCACTTGAAATATTTTGAGCAAAATAGAGTGGAGATGGTCGCCCCACATAATCAACCATATAAGTGTTAACTTCTCTCCAAAAACTCTCATCAAATCTAATCTCTTTATAGTGTGCTTCAAGTTCTAGTAAAATTGGCATTAATGTTTCAGGTACATATCTACCACCAAATATACCAAAGTGACCATTTTCATCGGGGTCAAAATTACTAATTTTTGGAATATACATTAAAACTCCAATACAGAATAAACTGGAGCTAACTCTTTTAATTTAGCTTCACCATTTAACTCTTTTAAATTGATAATAAAACAAGTTTCAACACATTTTGCTTCAGCTTTATTTATTAAATTACAAGCAGCATAAGCTGTGCCACCTGTTGCAATTAAATCATCAATCAATAAAACTTTTGGATTTTTTTTACCATTAAAGGCATCAATATGAATTTCAACTTCATCAACACCGTACTCAAGGATATATTTTTCACTAATTGTAGTATATGGAAGTTTGCCTTTTTTTCTAACTGGAACAAAACCGACTTTAAGTTTTGTAGCTAAACTAGCACCAAAAATAAACCCTCTACTCTCAATTCCTGCAATAAAATCTAAATTATAACTTTTATATCGTTCAGCCAAATGCTCAATTAAAACTTCATAGGCTTTTGGATTATTTAAAAGCGTTGTGATATCTTTAAAAACTATCCCTTTTTTTGGAAAATCTACAATGTCTCTGATTGAATTTTTGATAATTTCTTTGTGTTCTTTTTTCATTAATTACTCCTTTTAAGTTTTAATTATTTCATAAGTTGCATTAACTAAATCTTCAATAAATTTTATTGAATTTTCAATATCTTCTAACTTTATTTCTCTTAAGTTTTGGTAAGTTGGTTCAATATCAGCTTCGTGTGCAATTTGATTTCTTCTTTCTACAATTAGATTTAATCTATATTTTAAATCTCTTTTATTTTGATTTAACTCTTTACTTAACTCTTTCCAAAAATCAATTTCTAAAATAATTAATATAGCTTCTTCGATTTTATCTGCTTGTTGAAAACTTTTAAAACCATTTTTATATCTTATTTGATAATCTAACCATTCATTATTTTTTTCTTCCATAATGGCTTTTTCAAAAAGTATTTTTTTATCTAAATTTAAAATAAACTCTTTAAACTCTTTCGTAGGTTTTCTTTTATTATTATAAATCTCTATCATTCCAATTCTAACTATTTCGTGAATAAAATGGTCTAATGCACTAATAAGCATTACATATTCAGCCCTTAAAATATCACTTAAATCTAAAATATTTGCTGTTTGAGAAGTTATTGCTTTATAAATATTACCTAACTCCTTAACTCTAATTATGTTTTGTTCAAAATGTCTTTTAGCACTTTTCATCTGTCATTCTTAAAATTTCATCTGCTAAGTCAGCAAAAATTGATTTAAATTCATCGATTTTATTTTCTGATTTTTTTAACACTATTCCTTGAAAATCTGTATCATTTTCATTAAGTGCAAATACTGGTTTTAAATTTTTTTGCGAATATGTAATTAAAGTATTGAAATTTGGTATTTCAGAGATTATATAATTTTTTGAATAACAATTCATATCAAGTAGCATATTGGCTTTTTGCAACTCTGGAATTAATTTTGTTGTTGTATCAAGATTAATTTTCTCAAACCATTTTTGAAACCCTTGTGTAGGTTTACCATTTCTAAGATTAAATTTTTGAATAATATTTCCTAAATATTTTGGTGTTTTTTTAGGAAATTGATATTCTGCTGTTTGTAAAAATTCATTCTCTTGAAGTTTAATAGAATTTTTATACCACTTTGGTAAGATATTTTTAAGGGAATCTAGTGCTATGACTGAAAAATAATCAGGATTTGTTGGGATTATAAAGTAATCACTTATCATAAAAAAGTTTTGATTAATTGAACTCAAAGATGGACTCATATCTATTAAAACATAATCAGCATCATATTTTTTTGCTGTTTCATCTAAAAGATAGTTTATTGAACCAGGTAAATTTTTAAGAGTTAGGACTGTATCTGAAATATTTTGTGCCATTCCTAAAGTGATATCATATTCTGCAAATTTAATATTTCCAGGAAGTAGATATAAATTTTCTCTACTTTCTATTTCAAAACACTCAACTGCTTCAATTAATTTAGGTCTTGACTCGAATGCGGGTTCAAGGGCATCTTTAATATTATTTTTATTATCTTCAAGTTCTTCTATTCCTTTAAATCCCATTACCATGCCAGTTAAATTACATTGCGAATCTCCATCAACCATTATTACTTTTTTACCTTTTTCAGCTAACATCCAACCAACATTAAAAACTGTTGTAGTTTTGCTAACTCCACCTTTATGATTAAAAAAAGCTATTTTTTTAACTTTTATATCCATAATATTTTTCCTTAAATAAGTGCTTCAATTTTATTTTCAAGCTCTTCAATTTTGCTTTTTAACTTTTCACCTTCAAGCTTATATTGGCTATTTCGTGATTTTATAACTTTAAGCTCTTTTCGGATTTTAGTTAACTCTTCGGTTAAAATATCAATATTTCCAAGTGAGCGTTGGAGTTGAATTTGATATTTTCTAATCAAAATTTCAGCTTCGCTTAAAGTTGTTTTCATAATTGCATTATTAGTTTTCTCTTTTTCAGCCAAACTTTTATAATAAAACATTTTAGAGAGTATATATAAAGCCGCCAATATGGAAGTTGTAACGATTAACCATTCAATCAACATTTTAAATTCTTTTAAACTGGAATATTATTAATTTTTGCAACTCGAATTGAGTGTCTTGCACCTTCAAACTCTGTATTACAAAAAGCTTCTATTATGCTCTCAATTACACCTTGACCTACAACTCTTGCACCAAAACATAAAATATTTGCATCATTGTGTGCTTTTGCCATTGAAGCCGTGTAAGCATCGGTACATAAAGCAGCACGAATACCCTCAAATTTATTGGCAGTCAAACTCATACCGATACCAGTTCCACAAATAAGTACTCCTAAACTTCCGTTATCTTCTAATACTTTTTGAGCTACTTTTTTTGCAAAATCGGGATAATCTACACTTTCTCTTGAAGTTGGACTTAAATCGATTACTTCAAAGCCTTTTTTTTGAAGTAAATCTTTTGCAAAATCTTTAGTATCGATACCAGCGTGGTCAGTTGCTATATAATATCTCATTTTAATCCTTTAAAGTAAAGTTTTAATTAAAATTTTAGCAGGTTCAAAGAATATACTTGAAAGTGGTGTAGCTAAGACAATAATTAATAAAATCATACCATAAGGTTCAATTTTTTGATAGATTCTAGCTAGTGCATAAATTTTAAATTGCATAGATAAATAAATAAGTGCATTAGCTCCATCAAGTGGAGGAATTGGCCATAAGTTAAAAACTGCTAAAACTACATTATATACAACTAAATATAAGAGTAAATATTCAAAAAAACCGTTATTTCCACTATAAATTGAAGTTAGTATGATTGAAGAGATAATTGCAATAGCCAAATTATAAATAATTCCCGCTAAACTTACATTAATCGCTCCAAAATAACCACCATTATAAATTACTCTTTGCATATTAACAGGAACTGGTTTTGCCCAACCAAATAAAAACGGAGAATTTGCAATAAAAAGCATTGCAGGAACCACTATTGTTCCTATAACATCAATATGCACTATTGGATTTATACTAAGTCTTCCCGCTTTTTTAGCTGTATCATCTTTGTAATAATATGCACTTAATCCGTGCATTATTTCGTGACCAATAATTGCTATCATTAAAGCTAAAATTAAAGCACTGATTTCAATTAAATTAAATTCACTTTCCATTTGTCAACTCTTTTTCGATTTCCTTTACAGTTTTGCCCATTCTATTCCACCTAATTTTATACTCATCGTCTAAACTAAAATAGATAAACCAAGGCTTTCCAACAACTAAACTATAAGGAACTGTTCCCCAAAATCTACTATCGTTTGAGTGGTCTCTATTATCACCCATCATAAAATATTCACCCTCAGGCACTCTATTTGGTAGCATATTAAAAATTTGAGGAGGATATCTTCCATTATCAACTATACTACTATCATATTGAACACCTCTATGTTGATGAATATAGGGCTCAACCACCCAAAGCATACCATTTATATCTACGATTTTATCTTGAGAATAATTTTCTTTGATAAACTCATCTCCCTCGTTTGGTCTTAAGAATAGTTTCTTATTGACAACCATTACATAATCCCCACCAACTGCCACACATCTTTTAACATAATGTATTTTTTCATCAAGTGGATATCTAAATATTACGATATCTCCTCTTTTTGGCTCATCTCCTTTTATTAAATGACCATCTTTATCAAAATCTGGTAAAACTGGAATTTCAAGCCACGGAATTCTAGGAGTTGGAACTCCATAAGCAAATTTTTTAACGAATAAATGGTCGCCAATTAAAAGAGTATTTTTCATACTACCTGATGGAATTACAAATGCTTGTGCCACAAAAAATATAATAAGAAGTACAATTATAATTGTACCAGTCCAACTATTTGAAAAATGATATGCTTTTTTTGCTCCATTTAAAATTTTATCTTTCATTTAACCTCTTTTTTGATGCTTTTAGTGTGTTTTCAAGTAACATTGCAATTGTCATAGGTCCAACTCCACCAGGAACTGGAGTAATATAACTAGCTTTCTTGCTAATATTTTCATAATCTACATCTCCAACAAGTTTGCCATTTTCAAGTTTATTTATTCCAATATCAATTATAATAACTCCATCTCTAACCATATCAGCAGTAATTAAGTTTACTTTTCCAACTCCGACAATTAAAATATCAGCTTTTAGTGTGTGTGATTTTAAATCTTTTGTATAAATATGACAAATATCAACAGTTGCATTTGCATTTAAAAGTAAGTTTGCCATAGGCTTTCCTACGATATTACTTGCCCCAACTACAACAGCATTCATACCCTTTACATCAATATTGTATTCATTTAAAAGCCTCATTACACCAAGTGGAGTGCAAGGTACAAATCCATCTAAATTTGTTACAAGTCTGCCAACATTAAAAGGATGAAATCCATCTACATCTTTTTCAGGTGCAACACTTTCAAGTACTTTTGTTGTATCTATATGACTTGGGAGTGGAAGTTGAACTAAAATACCATCAATATTTGGATTTTTATTCATCATAATAATTGTCTCTAAAATTTCACTTTCTTTGATATCTATTGGCATTTCGTGAGTAATTGAATAAATCCCAACCTCTTTAGATGATTTTGATTTCATCTTCACATAAGTGTGACTTGCAGGGTCATCTCCTACTAAAATTACAGCTAAACCAGGGGTAACTTCATAATTCTCTTTTAAAGTTTTAACTTCAATTTTTATATCATCTTTTATTTTATTTGCAAGTTTCTTTCCATCTAAAATCTGCATATAAATCCTTATTTAGAATATTTTATTATGATATCTAAATTAACTTTTCTTATTCCTTAAGTACCTATATTTGGGGATTTTAATAATTAATCGAAATCGTTTTGATGTTAAAAATCAGTGCAGATGAATTTAGACTTTTGGGGTATTATCCCCAACTTAATTTCGTGGTATTTACTTATATCTAAGTGTTATTCTACCTTTATCTAAGCTATAAGGGGTTAATTCTACTTTAACTTTATCGCCAAGCAGAATTTTAATGTAGTGCATTCTCATTTTACCAGAAATATGACAAAGTATTATATGCCCATTTTCAAGCTCAACTCTAAACATTGCATTAGGCAATGCCTCAACAACTTTTCCATCTACTTCAATTACATCATCTTTTGCCATTATTCTATTTCTCCCTGTGATAATATTTCTACTCTATTGTGCATTATTGCAACTGTATGCTCATAGTGACTTGTTTTTAAACCATCTTCGCTTAAAACTGACCATTTATCATCTAAAATCTTTGACTTACCACTTTTCTGACAAATCATAGGTTCAATACAAAAAACCATTCCATTTTTAATTTTAGGTCCATTATTAGGTGAACCGTGTTCAACATAATTTAAAATTTCAGGCTCTTCGTGAGGTTTTCTTCCTATTCCGTGTCCACAATAACCTTGAAGTGGTACATAACCTTTTGATTTTATAAATTTTTCAATTTCAAAACTAAGTTCTTTAAATCTCATTCCAATTTTTATTACATCTATTGCATAATATAGTGTCTCTTTTGCACAAGCAATTAATTTTTCATCTTCTTTTGAAATTTTTCCAATCCCTATCGTAATGGCTCCATCTCCAAACCAACCATCAAGTTCAACCCCAATATCAAGCCCTAATATATCTCCATCTTTAACTTTAGTTTCCGTTGGAATTCCGTGAATTACTACTTCATTTAAAGATGTACAAACTCCTGCAGGAAAACCATATAAACCTTTAAATGAAGGTTTTGCATTTTGTGAAATAATGAACTCTTCACCAATTTTATTAATCTCTTTTAAGTTCATACCCACTTTTATATTTGCTTGAAGATATTTGAGTGTTTTAGCTACGATTTGGCTAGATTTTCGGAGTTTTTCAATTTCAATAGGCTTTCTTAGGGCGATGGCCATTATAGCCCTACCGCACTAAGTGTTTGATATTTATTCATATAGATTTGTGCCTCTATTTTTCTCATAGTATCTAATGCAACTTGCACAATAATTAAAACTGCTGTTCCACCAAAATAAAATGGAACACCCATTGATTTAACAAGTACCCAAGGAAGTGTTGAAATTAATGCTAAATAGATTGAACCCCAAAAAGTTAATCTACTTGCTACTTCATTTAAAAATAGTGCTGTGGCTTCACCTGGTCTAACTCCTGGAATAAAGCCACCTTGTCTTTTTAAATTTTCTGAAATATCCTTAGCACTAAATACAACTGAAGCATAAAAGTATGCAAAAAACACAACTAAGAAAAATGTAAGTAAATTAAACATATATCCATTTGGATTTAAAATATCACTTAACATTTGCAATATAGAATTATTACTTGCTTGAAGTATAGTTGATGGAAACATCAATATAGCTGAAGCAAAAATTGGAGGAATTACACCACTTAAATTAACTTTTATCGGAATATAGTTCATAACTCTTTTATTTTGGTTTTGCATTAATGTTTTTCTTGAGTATGAAATAGGTACCCTTCTTTCGCCAAGTTCCACATAAATAATAAAACCAATCGTTAAAAGAATAATGGCTACAATGGCAATTAATACTAAAAAGTTAAGTTCACCCGTATTAACTAAATTTATGGTCCCACCGATTGCACTTGGTATTCCTGAAACAATTCCAGCAAAAATAATTAAACTAATACCGTTTCCAATACCTCTTTGTGTTATTTGCTCACCTATCCACATTAAAAGCATTGTTCCAGTTAACATTGAAAATGCTGAAACTGCAATAAATGTATTCATGTCAATCATAATAGCACTTTCACCACTTTTACCAGTTAAATTTTGAAGTCCAACTGAAACACCAATTGCTTGAATAAGTGTAATAGCTATTGTTGCATAACGAATGATTTGCATATACTTAACCATTCCATCACGCTCTTTTTTCATTTTACCAAGATTTGGGAATGTAGCAGCTAGTAGTTCCATTATAATTGAAGCAGTAATATAGGGCATAATACCAAGTGAAATAATACTCAGTCGTTCAACAGCTTTACCACTAAACATATTAAATAAGCCTAAGGCATTACTTGAATTTGTATCAAAAAACTCTTTTACAATATCTATATTGACACCAGGGACTGGCACATAGGCTAACATCCTATATGCTAGTAAAAAACCAAGTGTAATAAAGATTTTATTTAAAAGCGATTTGCTCATTACTCTTTTCCGCTATAAGTAATGTTTTCATCTTTTATTTTTAAAATTAAAGATTTTGCATTTTTCCCAATTAATTTTATTTTAGAAACTTTTTTTGAAAGTTTATGAATTGATTTAATTGACTCAATTGTTATTATACTAAGTTTAGATAAATCCATTCTATCTGTATTGATTGCATAAGGTTTCTCGATGTGTGAATAAAATCCAACTTTTGGCATTCTTCTTTGAATTGGTTGTTGCCCACCTTCAAAGCCTCTTTTTACATTATATCCACCTCTTGCTGTTTGACCCTTGCCTCCTCTAGTAGCAGTTTTACCCATTCCACTACCTTGACCACGACCAACTCTTTTTATTTTTTTTATACTACCACAAGCTGGTTTTAAATTAGAAGCTAACATTCATTTACCCTTTAACTTTTTTCAAGGCTTCAACAGTAGCTCTTACTACATTTGAAGGATTATTTGAGCCAAGTGATTTAGTTAAAATATTTTTAATTCCTGCAAGTTCTAATACTGGTCTAGTTGCACCACCGGCAATAACACCTGTACCATCACTAGCTGGTTTTAGTAAAATTTTACTAGAATTAAATTTACATTCAATATCATGAGCGATAGTCGAGCCTTTGATATTTACTTTTACTAAATTTTTAAAGCCATCATCAATTGCTTTTTTAATTGCATCAGGAACTTCCTTCGCTTTTCCAAAACCAAAGCCTACAACACCTTTTTTATTCCCAATAACAACCAAGGCAGTAAATCTAAATCTTCTACCACCTTTTACAACTTTTGTAACTCTACCGATGTTTACAATTACTTCTTCAAACTCTTCTCTTTTAATGTTATCTATTTTCTCCATCTATGGCCCTTAAAACTTAATTCCATTTTCTCTCAATGCATCAGCAAAAGACTTAATTACACCGTGGTATAAATAACCATTTTTGTCAAAAACTATAGTTTCAACATTCTTATCTTTTAGCTTAGCAGCTAAATCAGATGCTATTTTTTTAACATCTTCTTGATTATTTTTTAATCCCATTTTGTGACCATCTGAGTGAGCAAGTGTAAAACCTTTTGTATCATCTATTGCTTGTGCATAAAAATATTTATTAGATTTAAACACACTTACTCTTAACTTTACTTCACTTCCAGAGATTTTACTTCGCCCTCTAAGTTTTCGTTTAGCCCTTAGAGAATTTTTATGTTTTAAAATACTTGTTCTCATTTATAATCCCTTACTTCTTAGAAGTTTTACCAGCTTTTCTGATAATTTTCTCATCAGAATATTTAATTCCTTTACCTTTATATGGCTCAGGTGGTCTAAATTCTCTAATTACAGCTGCAACTTGTCCAACTTGTTGTTTGTCACTTCCTTTTATTAGGATGACATTTTTTTCAACAGTGATTTCAATACCACTTGGTATATCAAAATTAATTGGATGAGAATACCCTAATTGCATCTCAAGAACACTTCCTTTTATTGCTGCTCTATACCCAACCCCATTTATTTCTAATTTTTTTTCAAAACCAGATTGAAGTCCAACGATAATATTTTGTGTTAAAGCTCTATAAGTTCCCCAATAAGCACGAGAAGCTTTATCTTCACTTTTTGGAGCAAAAATAATAGTATCATTTTCAATTTTTGCATCAACATTACCTAAAGTTTCTAACTCTTTAGTGTCTTTGCCTTTTGTTACTAAAATTTTAGAACCATCAAGTTTAACCTCTATTCCATTTGGAATATTAACTGGTTGTTTACCTATTCTTGACATTTTTTATCCTTACCATATACTACAAAGAACTTCGCCACCAACTTTTTGTTTGTAAGCTTCTTCATTATTAATAACTCCGTTTGAAGTACTTACAACCATAATACCGTAGCCATTTTTAAATTTTTTAAGTTCACTGCAACCTTTATAAATTCTTCTACCAGGTTTTGAAATTCTTTTTATTTCATTAATTACAGATTTGCCACTATCATCATATTTTAAAACAACATTGATAAATTTTTTGTTACCTTCTTCTACTATTTTATAACTTTCTATGTACTCTTTTTCAGCCATTGTTTTTAAAATAGCTTCAACGATTTTAGAATATAGCAGTTTCGTAACATCCTGTCTTCTCATCATTGCATTTCTAATTCTTGTTAAGCTATCTGCTATTACATCATTCATCATTTTGCACTCCTTACCAGCTAGCTTTTTTAACACCAGGAAGTAGACCTTCACCAGCCATTTTTCTTAGACAAATTCTACAAATTCCAAAATCTTTATAAATTGACCTTGCTCTACCACAAATCTGACATCTAGTATAACCTCTAACGGCAAACTTTGGTTTTCTTTTAGCTTTTGCAATCATAGATTTTTTAGCCATTTTGACGTCCTTTAGCAAATGGAAGACCCATTAATTCTAATAATTTAAATACTTCTTTATCATTATCTGTGTTTGTAACCATAGTAATGTTCATACCGTGAGTTATCATAATATTATCATATACAACTTCTGGAAACATTAATTGCTCATTTAAACCAAAATTATAATTTCCTCTTCCATCAAAGCCATTTCTTGGAAGTCCTCTAAAGTCTTTAACTCTTGGAAGTGCAATAGAAACTAATTTATCAAAGAAGTTATACATTTGCTTACCTCTTAAAGTTACTTTAACCCCAACAGACATTCCAGTTCTAATTTTAAATCCAGCTTCACTTGTTTTAGCTTTAGTAACAACAGCCTTTTGAGCAGCTATTAAGCTGATAGTATCAGCTACACTTTGTATAATTTTAGCATCTTTTGTATGCTGACCCAAACCAACACTAATTACAATTTTTTCAAGCTTAGGCACAAGCATAATATTAGATAAATTTAAATCATTTTTTAATGTTTCTTTAATTTCATCATATCTTTTTTTAGCTCTAAGTTCCATACTATTCACCTTCTACTTTGCGCACATTAGAGACATGAATTGGCATCTCTTTATTAACAAACCCACCTTCAGAATTTTTTTCAGTTGGCTTAATTGCTTTTTTTGCTATTTTACATCCAGCTACAATTACTTGCGATTTTTTTGGTAGTACTTTTATTACTTGTGATTTTTTACCTTTATCATCGCCAGTAATAATTTCTACTGTATCGCCTTTTTTAATTTTTAACTTTACCATTATAAAACCTCCGGCGCTAATGAAACAATTTTCATAAAATTAGCATACCTAACTTCACGACCAACTGGACCAAAAATTCTTGTTCCAATAGGTTCTCTTTTATTATCAAGAATAACTGCAGCATTTTCATCAAATCTAATTAAAGAGCCATTTTCTCTTTGAATCTCTTTTTTAGTTCTAACAATTACAGCTTTAATTACTTGACCCTTTTTTACTTTTCCATTCGGAAGTGCTTTTTTAACAGAGGCTACGATAACATCACCGACTGTTGCATATCTTCTCTTAGAGCCTCCAAGAACTTTTATACACATAATCTCTTTTGCACCGCTATTATCAGCCACATTTAATCTTGTAAAACTTTGTATCATTATTTAACTCCTGAAGAGATTATCTCTTTTAACCTAAAAGATTTTCTCCTTGAAATTGGCCTACACTCTATTGCTTCAACTACATCACCAGTTTGTATTGCATTATTTTCATCGTGAATTAAATATTTCTTAAATCTTCTAACAAATTTGTGATATTTTGGATGCATAACTCTTTTTTCAACTAAAACTGTTGCTGTTTTATCCCCAGCTTTTTTAACAACTGTGCCTTGAATTACTCTTTTAGGCATTGCTCACTTCCTTTTGTTTCATAATAGTTAAAATTCTAGAAACATCTCTTCTAGCTTCTTTAACCTCATTTTGGTTTGTTAGCTGTTGAGTTTTAAACTTTAACTTTACATTAAATAGATGAAGCTTTTTATCTTTTAATAATTTTGAAAGTTCATCTACACTTTTTTCTCGAATATCTTTTAAAAATTCTTTAGTAGATTTCATTTTCACTCTCACTTGTTATAATTTTTGTTTTAAATGGGAGTTTACTTTGCCCTAATTTTAATGCTTCTCTGGCTAACTCTTCGCTAACTCCAGCCATTTCATAAATAATTCTTCCAGGCTTAATATTCATAACCCATTTCTCAACAGAACCCTTACCTTTTCCCATTCTTGTTTCTAATGGTTTTGCAGTTAATGGTTTATCAGGAAAAACTCTAATCCAAATTTTTCCAGCTCTTTTAACATGTCTATTCATCGCAACTCTGGCTGCTTCAATATGTCTTGAATCTATTCTACCGTGTTCAGTTGCTTTAATTGCAATATTTCCAAATGAAAGAGAGTTACCACTATAAGCTTTACCTCTGTTTCTACCCTTCATTTGTTTTCTATATTTAGTTCTTTTTGGCATTAACATAGTTATTTACCTCTTTTTTTTGGTGATGGTTTTTGAGTAGTTTTTTTAGGTTCATTATTATAAATACCCTTAGTAAGCACTTCTCCCTTAAAAATCCAAACTTTAACACCAATTACACCATAAGTTGTATGTGATTCGGCAAAACCATAATCAATTTTTGCTCTTAGAGTATGAAGAGGAACTCTTCCTTCAAGATACCATTCAGTTCTCGCCATTTCAGCTCCAGCAAGTCTTCCTGAAACTGCCACTTTGATACCTTTTGCACCAGATTTTTGAGCTGCTTGAATAACTTTTTTCATAGCTCTTCTAAAAGCAACCCTTCTTTCAATTTGCATAGCTACATTTTCAGCTACAAGTTGAGCCGCCACTTGAGGTTTTTTCTCCTCTTTAATATTTACTACAACTTCTTTTCCAATAAGAGAATTTAATTTATCTTTGAGTTTCTCAATGTCAGAACCTTTTTTACCGATGATTACTCCAGGTCTTGCTGAAACAATTGTAACTCTTAGCTTTTTCGCTGTTCTCTCTATTATGATATTATTAACACCTGCATAATAAAGTTCTTTTTTTAGAAACTTTCTAATTTTATAATCTTCACCAATATTTATTGCTAATGTTTTATCATTGCTTGGAAACCATCTTGAATCCCAATTTCTATTAATTCCAAGTCTTAGTCCGGTTGGATTTACTTTTTGACCCATAACTAGTTATCCTTTTGTTCTTGAACTTCTACAGTTATATGTGCAGTTGGTTTTCTAATTGGAGTTGCTCTTCCTCTTGCTCTTGGTATATGTCTTTTTAAAACTGGACCATTATCAATTCTACAAGATGAAACTATTGCTTCGTCACTCTCCAAACCTGCATTTGCAACAGCTGATGCTATAGTTTTAGAAATATATTTTGCTGCTTTATTTGGCATAAAATCTAAACTAGCAATAGCAAGTTCCGCATTCATACCCTGTACTTCTCTTGCTAAAAGTCTTGCTTTTGTCGGTGAAAGTCTAATAAATTTTAGTACTGCTCTAGCCATTTTACTTCCTATTTACCTATTTTCTTTTGAACAGTTCCCTTATGCCCTTTAAAAGTTCTCGTAGGGGCAAACTCACCTAATTTATAACCTATATGATTTTCAGTGATATAAACTGGAACAAAATCTCTGCCATTATGGACATTGAATGTAAGACCTATCATATCTGGTAAAACTGTGCTTCTTCTTGACCAAGTTTTTATAGGCTTATTGTCACCGTTCTCTTTTGCTTTCAAAACCTTTTTCATTACATGTGCATCAACAAAAGGTCCTTTTTTAATACTTCTTGCCATTAGCTACCTTTTATTTTCTTTTTGAAATTATAAGTTTATCACTAGCTTTTTTCTTTCTAGTTTTATAACCTTTAGTAGGCATACCCCAAGGTGTGACTGGATGACGACCTGAATTTGTTTTACCTTCACCCCCACCGTGTGGATGGTCAACTGGGTTCATTGCAGAACCTCTAGTTTGAGGTCTAATTCCCATGTGTCTAGCTCTACCAGCTTTACCAATCACAACATTGAAAATATCTTCATTCCCAACACTTCCAATACTAGCCATACATTCGCCTAATACTTGTCTCATTTCACCACTTGGAAGTCTTAATATAATATATTTGCCTTCTCTACCCATAACTTGAGCATAAGCACCAGCACTTCTAGCCATTTGACCGCCATGACCTGGACTTAATTCAATATTATGAATAATTGTTCCAATTGGAATACTTTTAAGCTTCATTGCATTTGCTGGTTTAATATCAAGTCCACTTTCAGCTGAACTTATCTCATCGCCAATTTTTAATCCACTTGGTTGAATTATATATCTCTTATCCCCATCTATATAATTAATTAATGCAATTCTACAATTTCTATATGGGTCATACTCGATTGTTGCAACTTTCCCAACTACACCAAACTTATTTCTTTTGAAATCTATCACTCTATAAAGCTTTTTAGCTCCAGCCTCTTTATGTCTTGAAGTAATTCTACCATTATGATTTCTACCAGCTTTTGCAGGAAGTTTAATTAATAACTTTCTAACACTTGCTTTCGCTGTAATATCAGAATTATCTAATGATGTTATAAATCTTCTTGAAGGTGTATAAGGCTTATAAGTTTTAATTGCCATTTTTCTTCCTTATACCGATAAAATATCTATTTTTGCATTTTCAGGTAGTTGTACATAGAATTTTTTATAGCTACTTCTTTTTCCTACAACACCTTTGAATTTTTTAACTTTACCATTAACTCTAAGAGAGTTTATTTTAAGAGGAATTACTCCAAAGTATTCTCTAAATATCTCTTTTAAATTATTTTTAGTTAAATTAGGAGCAGTTTGAACAACAACAACACCACTCTCTTGTAATCCTAAACTTTTTTCAGTATAAACAATTGATTTTATATCTGTAATATCTGCTGCCATAATTAACCCTCTTTTACCATATTTTCGAATACAGCTTTCTCAATTACTACTGAGTTATATACTGATAACCAATATGCATTAAGTTCATTTTTAGTAATTAAATTTACATTTTTTAAATTTCTACAAGCTAAATATGTTTTTTCATCAAAATCATTAACTACGATTAAAGCATCTTTTAATTTTAATTTTGATAAGAAATTAAATACATCTTTAGTTTTAGCAGAATTTATCTCAAATTTGTCAATTATAATTAAACCACCTCTTTTTGCCTGTTCATTTAATGCATAAGAGAGAGCTAATTTTTTTTGTTTTATATTCACTTTTTGAAAATAATTTCTTTTAGTTGCACCGTGTGCTTTACCACCACCAACAAATAATGGAGAAGTTATACTTCCAGCCCTTGCTCCACCTCTACCTTTTTGAGCCCAAGGTTTCTTTCCACCACCACTTACATCAGCTCTTGTTTTTGTATAAGCTGTGTTTGCTCTAAGGCCTGCTAAGTATGATTTAATATATAAATAAAGATTGTGAGGGTTTATCTCATTATAACCTACAGGTAAATTTACTTCACTTGCTTTTTCTAAATTTTCATTTAAAACTATTGCCTTACTCATTATACCACCTTTATTCTACCAAGTGCACCATTTGCACCAGGAACAGAACCTTTTAAAACTAAAACATTGCTTTCTTTATCAAAAGATACAACTTCATTTTGAACTGTTATTTTTGTATTTCCGTAATGTCCTGGCATTTTTTTACCTTTTTGAACTCGTCCAGGCCATTCACGATTACCAATTGAACCAGGTACTCTATGAAATCTTGAACCGTGAGCTGCAGGTCCACCACTGAAATTCCATCGTTTCATAACACCAGAAAAGCCTCTACCTTTTGTATTAAAAGATACTTTAACTCTTTTAGCATCAGCAATAGGAGTTAAATCAAGTTCTCCAGCTTCAGCATTAGCTACTTTTAAAGTTAAAAATCTATTAAACTCTTTTGAAAGATTAAACTTTTTTTGTTGACCTTCAATAGCTTTATTAAATTTTTTACCAGATGCATAAGCGATAATTGCTTTTCCACCATCTTTTGTTTCACAAACCTTAGCTTCTTTTACTTTTAAAAGTGTTACAGGAATACTAGGAACACTTACTGTTCTACTCATTCCGATTTTTTCTACCACAAATTCCATTCTTATCCCTTTACTTATTTCCCATTGATCTAACTTCAACATCAACTTCTGGAGCTAAATCAAGTTTCATAAGTGAATCTACAGTATCAGGAGTCGCTGATACAATATCTATAACTCTTGTATGAATTCTGATTTCAAACTGTTCTCTTGAGTCTTTATTAACGTGAGGAGACCTTAAAACCGTATACCTTTTGATTTTTGTAGGTATTGGGATTGGACCTTTTATTTCAGCACCTGTTCTCTTTACAGCTTCAACTATTGCACCTATACTCTTATCAAGTACTCTATGATCATAAGCCTTAAGCTTTAATCTAATTTTTTCCATTCTTACCCTTAAAAAGAACTCGTCAAAATGTTTCTTGACTAATTTTTTAAAAATGAAATTTTAATGTAATTCCTTTATTTAGTCAATACTAAATATGGGCTTTTTGATAAAGATTTAAAATTTTATTTCCTTTTTAAAAGGAAGTGTTATCTATCTTTCAGTACAAATCTATACATAACATCACCAACTGACCAACCTTTATCATTGAGTGGATTTGCAAATTGTAATTTGATTGTATCAAAACCAACTCTTGCTGAACAAGAAGCACTTTTGCCATCTTCTAAATCATACCATTTTTCGGCATTACAAGTATAAAACCATTTATTTCCAACTTTTTTAGCCAAAGCTTGTGCATATTCTCCAGTTGTAGAATTAGCATAACCTATCATCAAATATTGATTATTTTCAACATTTAACCAATACCAATTATTAGCACCGTGAGTCTTTCCTTCTATTCCTACTTTTTGTGAAGTTTCTTTTGAAATTTTATTTATATTAAAACTTTTACCAAAATTTGATATAGCCCAAAGTCTAACTTCATAATCTTGTTTATACTCTTTGCTTTTTTCTCTGTTATCTTTTCCTATTTTGTAATGTTTATTTTCCATATAAATTGGACCTTTTTCTATTGCAAATCCAGCTGTTGCACCAATTGTAAGTGTTAATATTAAATTTCTAACTAACTTCATTTTTTTCCTTTAATTGAGTAAATTTAAAGTGATTTTACATAAAATATCTTGAAATTTAATAAAACTAAGCATTATTATTAATTTATTTCAATTTTTTGAGGAGAAGCTTTTAATTTATCTATTCTTAATTCTAAAACTCCATCTTTTGAAGAAGCTTTTATACTACTTGCATTTGCATCATTTGAAAGAGTGAAACTTCTTTGAAATTTACCATAAATACTCTCCATTTTATAATAATCTCTCTCTTTTATATCTTTTTGTTTTTTTCGCTCACCTGAAATTGTTAAAATATTATTTGTGATTTTTATATCAATTTCATCTTTAGAAATTCCAGGTAAATCAATGTCTATATAATAAGCTTCGTTGTCTTCTTTCATATTTATTTTTGGAGTAAAACCTTGAGTAGAAAAGTTTTTTTGCAACATACTATTAAACTTATTTTCAAAATTAAAATCTTGATAAAAATTATTAAAAATAGAGTGTAAATTACTAAAATCCTTTTTTAGTTGATAACTATCTTTTGCCTCAATCAAGTTATTATCAATAAAATTGACAACACTATTTAATAATTGTTCATCGACTTTACCTTTTTTTGTTTCTTCAAATTTTTTTAAACTATCTTGCATTGAGCTTAAAGCTTCATTTAACAAAATATCTTCACTAGCCTCATTTGCATTAACCAAAGCAATAGAAATTAAAAGCGACGAAATAAGCTTTAACACTTTAGCTCCTTTTTTTTAAATTTTTAGATGATTATACTAATTTGGCTTCGCTTAAAAAACAAGATGGTTCATAAGTTAAATTTCTAAATTTATCAAATTTTGCAAATGATAAGTATAAAACATCTTTTGCTCTTGTAACTGCCACATAAAAAAGTCGCCGTTCTTCTTCTAAGCTACTTCCTTTTGCAATTAATTTAGTGTTTGGAAATCGTCCTTCCATTAAGTCAACTACAAAAACTTCTTTGAATTCAAGCCCTTTACTTGCATGAACTGTAAGTAAATTAACTCCATTTCCTTCGCTCATCTCTGAATTTGTTAAGATAAGTGCATTTAAAAATCTTGGCAACTCTTCATAATTTTTTGCAATTTCCTTTAATGTATCAATTCTTACATCAATTTTCATACTTGCAGCTTCTTTTAAAGCTTCATTCACTTCTCCACTTTTACTAATTGCTCTTTTTGTGCTAATAGTATTTTTTATCTCTTTAAAAAAGTTAGATTTAAAAATAGTATTAATTATTGATATAGGATTTTCAATGCCTTTTAAACTCTTAAATAAAATAAAAAAATCATATATAAATTTAACGGCATCAGAGTTTAATTTTGGATGTTTTAAAATTGGATTTTTTAAAAATTCTCTATCATCCATACTGATAATATGT
>DZAZ01000039.1 GCA_022729755.1 Helicobacter cetorum
AGTTATTAGACTATCATTTTCCTCATCAACATCTCCTCCAAGTGAGTATAAAACCCCTAAAGTTGCAATAATTACCTCTTTTGCAGCAAGTCCGCTCTCAAGTGCAACTGTCAACTTCCAATCAAATCCAAGTGGTGTAAAAAATACTTCAGTACTTTTTCCAATAACACCCAAATAACTCTGTTCTAATAGTTTTAAGTTAAGCTCATTTTCAAGCTCTGCTTTTAGGATTTCATCCCCAGTTAACTCAATTTTTTGTGAATATTCATTTTCTAAAAGTTCGTTTTTTGGATAATTACTTGCAAACCAAATTAAAATTGATGCCATTAAAATGAAAGTTCCAGCCTTTTTAAGATACATTAAAGCTTTATTCCACACAGTAAACCAAATAAGTTTAAACGATGGCATACGATATTTTGGCATCTCCATTACAAAAGCTTCATCTTCGCCTTTAAAAACCAAAACTCTAAGCACTTTTGCAAAAATAACTCCCATCATTGCACCAACTATATATATTAAAAATAGTATGTTTCCAGCAACTTCAGGAGCAAAAAATGCTCCTATAAAAAGCACATAAACAGGCAATTTCGCCCCACAACTCATAAACCCAATAATAAAAAGAGTTAATAATCTATCTTTGTCATTTTTCAAAGTTCTAGCAGCCATATAAGCAGGAACTGAACATCCAAAGCCCGTAACTAAGGGAATAAAACTTTTACCGTGAAGTCCAAATTTATGAAAAAATCCATCTAGCAAAAAGGCAACTCTAGCCATATAACCAGTTGTTTCAAGTAGTGCAATGCCTAAAAATAAAATCATAATATTAGGTAAAAACATAATAACGGCACCAACTCCAGCGATAACTCCATCAACTAAGAGTGAGCGAAAAGCTTCATTTTCTATATTTTGCCCAAGTGCTTCGCCGATACTCACAAAAGTTGCATCGATAAATTCCATCGGAATTGCACCAAGTTCAAATGTTGTTTGAAAAAGTAACCACATAAAAAATAAAAATATAGGAATTCCAAAAAATTTATGAATTAAAATTGCATCGATTTTTTCAGTTAAACTATGCCTAATATCGCTAACTCTTTTAACTGTTTCAGTTATTGCACCCATTACAAAAGAGTGTCGCTCTTCGATAAAAATTTCACTTAAATCTTTAGAATTATATTTGATATAAATTTTTTCAAGTGCTTCATTTAAAAGTGGTTGAAGTTCTATCCAAGTTGGCTTTTCGTGGAGCATTTTAAAGATAACTTTATCCTCTTTTAAAATTCTAACGATAACTTCTCTATAAGTTAATCCATTAAAATCGCTATATTTTTCAATAAAATTTTTCTCTTTTAAAAAGCTTTCTATTTTTAGAATTTTTTCTTCAATTAAATCGCTATAAATAACTTTAGTTTTCTCTTTTTGAGTGTTATAAACTTCGATAATAGTTGCAATTAAATTCTCAATTCCATATTTTGTTGAAGCTGAAACTGGCACAACTGCAATACCCAAAATATTTGATAGTTGCTTATCATCGATTGTAATTTGCTCCTTTTTCGCTTCATCCATCATATTTAGGGCAACTACCATTTTTTTATTAAGTTCAAGCAATTCCACACTCAAATTTAAATTTCGCTCAAGGTTTGTCGCATCCACCACATTTACGATTAAATCATACTCTTCATTGATTAAAAAATTTTTTGTAACTCTCTCTTCAAGTGTATATTCACTTAGTGAATAAGTTCCTGGTAAATCGGTTATTAAAATTTCATAACCTTTATATTTAAAGTTAACTTCAGTCTTTTCAACAGTAACACCTGCAAAGTTTCCAACTTTGAGGTTTGAATTACTAATTGAATTGATAAGCATACTTTTACCAACATTTGGTTGACCTGCTAGTGCAATTTTTATTTTTTTCACTCTTTTCCTTTATTTTTTAATATTATGAAAATCATTATCATATAATAAATTTAAAAAAAATAAATTGTGGTTTAACTTACGACTTTCTCTACTTCAATTTTTCTTGCTTCATCAAATCTTAAAGCTGTCATAGTATTTTCTATTATTACTTTTATGGTTGATTTCGCTAATGAAAACTCATCTACAAAAATGTTTGAACCTTTATGAATTCCAAGTGAATAAAGTCTATGTTTTAAATCTTTACTTAAATTAATATTTTTAATCACAGCTATATCACCTCTATTTAAATCTGCTAACAACATATTTTTCCTCTCTTTTTTGAAAATTATTATCAGAATTATAATACCTATAAGCTTAAGAGCTTATAATGATAATAGTTATCAGGAAATTATTTCTTCAATTGATACAGTTTTGTATCAAATTCCTAACTATAGTCATTTAAATATAACCCTCCTATTTTATACTCTTTTTATCTTAAAATTTTCTTCATTACCCAATCAAAACTTATTAATTTTCTCATTTTTTCACCCAAAATCCCTGCCCTACTTTTATATTTTTTGTTTGTTGCCAACTTCCATCATAAATCCAGGCTAAATTATCGATAGTGGTATTTTCACCACTTCCTAGCAAATTCCAACCACTATTTAAATTATTTAAATCTGCTTTATAACTATTACCTGTTAGTTCATAGTTTTTAGTTGTATTTGAATATATCCAAAAACCTAAGCCATATTTTATGGTTGATGGATTTTTTTGCCAACTTCCATTTGCATAAGTGTAAATTGCTTTATAATCGCTGAAAGTTGAGCTTTGTACATTTTGATTTGTTACAAGTGCGAGCAAATTCCAACCTTGATTAACTGTTAAAATAGTTTTATTCTCATTTTGAGCTATTTCTAAATTAAAACTTACATTATTACTAAATTTTATTTGACATTTATTATTTGTTGAAACTTTAAGTGTATTTGTATCGATATAATCGATATTACATTTAGTTTCAGCACTAAAAGTTTGATAATTTAAAAGCCCAATTTTTTCTATTAAATCAGAATTTACACTCACTGCATACTCTTTATTTTGTTCTACTTTTAGAGTTTGCCCATCTTGATTAAGTTTCAATTCTGGATAATCTAATGCCTTTGTTTTAAATGTATACTCACCACTAAACTCCTCTTTATCAATCAAAAAATTAGCTTTTATTTTATAGTAACTATTCCATTCAAGCCGTTTTATGGGGAATAATACAAACTGATAAGAAGTTAATAGTTTATTTACATCATTTTGACTTGTTAAAGTTTGAGTTGCTACTTCATTATCATTGCTATCATATAATTTAAACTCTTTTAAGCTTACCTCATTCATATAATAATCATTAAATTGAATTGAAATAGGATTGCCCGAAATTCCTAAATTTGGAGTTGGGTCTGGACTTTCGTTATCATTAAAAAGAGGCATAAAATCAAGTTGCCCATCATATGGATATGTTATAACTTTTGGATTTGCGATTTTTAATTTATTTGATGTTTCATCGTAAATTTCAACAGGAATTTTTAACTTTTTATCACTACATACATCGTAATAATATTTACCCAAAACTTCCCCATAATCATTACTACAAATACTTGCGATATTTGAATTTCCCATATTGAAAGTATATACACTTTTATAGGCATAATTTTCACTTTCATACTTTTCAAATCCAATCTCATCAATATCAAAACCCAAAAATCCAAATCTATGATAAATCGCACTCATAAGCCAATCTATGGCATCTACATAACCATCAGTTCCAGAGGCGATATTTTCACTTACTCCATAATTATTATATCCTGCATAAACAGCCCTATCTTGTGGAGTTATACCCGTAAAATTTAAATAATTTTTATCTTCATAATGCCCAGAAATATTATTGCTAATCAAGTAAAAAGAGTGATTGTAAGCTGAAGTTTGAAGTATTGAATTTATGCTAAGTTCATTTAATCCAACACTTTTTCTAATTAAATTTAAATGTGTTAATCCATCATCCAAACTATCAGCTAAAGCCAAAGTTGCGATTAGTGAAAGTGCAATTTTTTTCATATTTTTCCCTCTAAAATATCATTTATATAAAAAGAAAATTTATCAACCTCAACCAAAAAAGCATCGTGACCATATTCACTATCAACTTCATAATATTTAACTAACTCTTTTTTGGAAGTTCTCTGCATAACTTCATAAATTTCTCTCATCTCCTGCGGAAAAAATAGTAAATCTTTTTTGAAACTAATCAAATATGTTTTTGCCTCAATTCTCTCAAGTGCATCTTCAAAACTATCAAATCCACGACTCAAATCAAATATATTTATCGCTTTTATTAAATATAAATAACTTAATGGGTCAAACCATTTTGGAAAATTATAACCATTATAATCAAGATATCGCTCAACTTGAAATCTTCCAAAAAGCTCATAAACTCCATCAGTCTCAACATAATCTCTACCAAATTTTGTATTCATAGAGTGAGGTGATAAAAAGCTGATATATCCTGCCATTCTTCCAAGTGCTAAGCCTTTTAAACCATTTTCCTTTATATCTTTTGGCTCATAATAACCATTTTTAAAATTTGGGTCATTAATAATCGCTTCAATTGCCACTTTATTAAAAGCAATTGTCCAAGGAGTTGTAGCGTGAGTTGTGGCTAGTGGAATAATGATTTCAGCAAAATTTGGATAATCAACTCCAAATTGAAGTGCTTGCATTCCACCCATACTTCCGCCAATAATAGCTTTAACTTTGTAAATTCCTAGTTTATTAAAAAGTATTTTTTGAGCTTTTACCATATCTCTAATTGTTACTACTGGAAATTTAAATCGATAAAGTTTTTCAGTTGGATACATTTTTGAGATTGGACAAGTTGAACCTCTTGAACTTCCAAGAACTGTTGTGCAAATCACAAAATATTTTTTGGTATCAATCGCTTTAGCTTCACCTATCAAATCATCCCACCAACCAGCTTTTGCCTCATCTTTATATCTTCCTGCCACGTGAAAGTTTCCTGTTAGGGCATGAGTGATAATTATTACATTATCTTTTGTTTCATTCAACTCCCCATAAGCTTCATAAGCTATCTCATAAGGCTCAAGAATTCTACCACTCTCTAAATAGAGTGGATTTGTAAAGTTTTCTACTTTTGTGACTATTTTCATAATTTCCCACTTTTAAATTACTGAAATAACAATTCATTATAACACTACTTTTCTTATATTTCATATTTTTTTATTCTTAAAAAATTTGATAAAATGTTAACTTTATACGAGTTTTTAAAGGTAATTTGATGAATATAATTGAAAAATTAAAGAGTGGTGAAAGACTTAATTTTGAGGATGGTGTAAAATTATACGAGCTTGATATTTATACACTTGGAAAATTTGCTGATAAAAAAAGAAGAGAATTATATGCAAATAAGACATTTTTTAATATAAATCGCCACATAAATCCCACAAATGTTTGTAGAGATGTTTGTAAATTTTGTGGTTTTAGTGCAAATCGTAAAAATCCAAATTCATATACTATGAGTTTAGAGGAAGTTTTACAAATTGCTAGAAATTCGATAAAAAATGGTGCAAAAGAGCTTCACATCGTTTCAGCTCATAATGATAAAGTTGGGCTTGAGTGGTATTTTGATATGTTTAAAGAGATAAAAAAAGAGTTTCCAAATATCCACATAAAAGCCCTAACGGCGGCTGAAATTGATTTTTTAGCAAGAGAGTATAATTTAGCTTATGAAGAAGTGATTGATAAAATGATAAATTCAGGAGTTGATTCGATGCCTGGAGGTGGGGCTGAAATTTTTGATGAAAAGATTAGAGAATATATTTGCAAAGGTAAAGTAAATAGCGAAAATTGGCTAAAAATTCATAAACTTTGGCATCAAAAAAATAGACAATCAAATGCGACAATGCTTTTTGGTCATATCGAAAATAAAGCCCATAGAATTGAGCATATGTTAAGAATTCGAGAAGTCCAAGATGAAACAAATGGCTTTAATGCTTTTATTCCACTTCTCTATCAAAAAGAGAATAATTATTTAAAAGTAAGCGATTTTCCGACAAGTATTGAAATATTAAAGACTTTTGCAATTTCAAGATTAATGCTTGATAATATCCCACACATCAAGGCTTATTGGGTAACTACAACGATGAATTTATCGCTTATCGCTCAAGAGTTTGGAGCTGATGATATTGATGGCACAATTGAAAAAGAGTCAATTAATTCAGCAGTTGGAGCAAAAAGTGCAAATGGAATGGAGCTTGATGAGTTTGTAAGTTTAATAAAAAATAGCGGTTTTAGAGCAATTGAGCGAGATAGTTTGTATAATGAGATTGGGGAGCATCACATCCACTACAATAATATTTAAAAGAGCTGTTTTGAAATTAATTAACTTGTGATATAATATTCAAAAATAACAAAAAAGGAAGATTTTTATGAAACAATTAGCATTTTTACTGACTATTGGTTTAGCTTTTAGTGGTTGTATGGGGACTAGTGGTTATAACTATTCACAATCTAGTTACAATCAATTAAATATGGCTGAATATGGTACTGTTATGGAGATACGAGATGTTGAAGTTGGCGATAGTGGAGTTGGTACAGCACTTGGAGCAGTTTTAGGTGGAGTTGCTGGAACTCAAATTGGTGGTGGAAGAGGTAAAGATTTAGCAACAGTTGGTGGTGCAATATTAGGCGGAGTTGCAGGTAATCAAATGAATAAAAACTCGGCTCAAGAATTAACTATAAAGCTTGATAGTGGAGCATTTGTAACAGCAGTTAATAAGGTTGAATCTGGCAATCCATTTACTTTTAGAGTAGGAGATAGAGCTAGAATTGTTTATAGTGGCAATGAAGTTAGAAGGGTTGAGCCAGTTAGGTAACTTCTCTCACTTTTCAACTTCTTTCATAACTTCAAACCAATCAAGTGAAAAGTTTTTTTCAATATATTCTTTATGATGTGGAATCATACAATTTATACAATTTTGATGAATTTTATTATTTTGACTTATAATTTTTGCTCCATCTTTTGAATTTATCGCACAATAACTACTATTATCATCAAATCTAAAATTTGGACAGCCACAAAAATAACAATTTAAATTTTGGATATTATGACATTTTTTATTTTGAGCAAAAAGTGGACAAAAATTTGGTTCATTTTTTTTTAAATTTTCATATTCAAAATACTCTATTATTTTGTTTTGATTATAGTTATTTTTTATGAGTTTATCTACTATTTCTTTATGTTTTTCGCCGTGTTGTTTAAACCAAACACTATAACTTATCAATTTTTTTACTCATTTCTAAGTACATTTAAAATATCTATTTCACTTGCTTTTTTTGCAGGATAAAAAGATGAAATTGTAATTATGATAATTGAGCCAATAATTATGGAGATAAAATCAATTAGTGATAAATCTGTCGGTAAATGGCTAGTTCCATAAACATCAGCAGGAATTGAAATAATGTCAAAATTTTGCAATAAAAACAGTCCAAATAAACCCAAAACTACCCCAAAAACTATTCCACTTCCACCTATTATTAAACCTAAATATAAAAATATTTTTTTAATTTCAATTTTTGAAGCACCCAAAGATAAAAGTAGTGCAATCTCTTTTCTTCTACTCATAACAGTCATTAAAAGCGAACTTATGATATTTAGCGAGGCAACTAAAATAATTAGCATTAAAACGATAAATAATGCCCTCTTTTCCATCTCAAAAGCTGCAAAAAAGTTTCCATTTTGTTGCCACCATCCTACAACTCCAATCTTTGGACCTAAAAATTCTTGAAGCTTTTTGATATCTTCAAAAGGTTTATTTGAGTGAATATGAATTCCTGAATAAATATTATTTGAACTATTTAAAACTTTTTGAAGTGAACTCATATCAGTATAAAAATAACCCTTATCATAAGCGATTAAACCTGATTGAAAATTTCCAACTACTTCAAACTTTTTTATTTTAGGTATTAAATTAAATCCACTTGGAGTTAAATCTGTAAAAATCAAAGTAACTTTTTGACCTTCATTAATCAAAAGCTCATCAAATAAGCCTTTTCCTATTATTAATGGAAATTTTGTATCAATATCTTTTATAGCTTTTGCTAATACTTCATTTATCTCTTTTTCTCTTTTAAAATCAACTCCAAATAAAATTCCTCCATTCATCTCCTCATTTTCTTTAAGTAAAACTTGAGTTTTTATATATGGAGAAAATTTTAAATTAGTAAAATTTGTTTCTAATTTATTTAAAAGTTTATCATCAATCGTGCCATAAATTTTAGGATAAATCGTAAGCGGATAATTCATCGTAAAAAGCCTTTTTTCAAACTCTTTACTCATTCCACTCATAATTGCCATAGCGATAATTAAAACCATAACACCAACCATTACACCTAAAAATGCCAAAATCGCGGTAATAGAGATAAAAGGTTGGCTTTTATCAAATCTAAGATATTTTTTTACTATATAAGAGACTAAATTCATAACTTCTCCAATTTAATTAATTTTTACATCTGATTTTGTAAAATCGATTAAATCTTCAGTAGTTTTTATGATATTAGGTAATTTTTGAAGGGAAAACTCAAAAATCTTTGTAGTACTAAGTGCATCATTGTAAGCTCTGTGCATTGTGTGTTCATTTATATTTAAATGCTCTTTTAATGTTTCAAGCCCGAATTTATGAGCATCTATCGTTCTTTTAGCTAAATCAATAGTGCAAAGATGTCTATTCACTAACTTTCCAAATCCAATTTTTTCCATCCAAACAGAGATAAAATTGTAATCAAAATTTACATTATGAGCCACAAAAACACTATCAGCTAAAAAAATTTTGAATGCTTTTAAAACTTCTTTATTTCTTGGGGCATTTTTCAAATCTTCTACTCTTAAACTTGTAACTTTTGTCACATATTCAGGAATATCTTTTGAGTAAACTAATGATTGAAAAGTATCGATAATTTGACCATTTCTATACTTTATTGCACCAATTTCAATAATTTGGTCTTTTGGAGCTTTACTTCCATTTGTTTCAATATCAACTATACAAAATGTTTGCTCCTTGTATAGTTGAAGTTTTGTTTCCAAAAAATATCTCTCATTTTTTTTAACAATTGGAAGTCCAGAAGAAATTAACATTTGTATGTGAGTTGATGGTTCTTGTGTACAATCTATCTTTTCTAAAATCCTAAATAGATAATCCCTACTCACTCCACCTTTTTTAAATTTTGATATAAGTCCATCATAATTCACTATAAACTCTTTGCTATTTTTATAAAATTTTCTACTTTAGTAGTGTTTTTAATTCCTGTTTGTGCTTCAACTCCACTACTCACATCAACACCATAAAAATTAAAATTTTTTAATTCATTTAAATTTTGTGGAGTTAACCCTCCTGCTAAAATAATTTTAGAGCAATCAATATTCCTAAACCACTCTAAATTTAGCCTTTTTCCACTTCCACCAAACTCCTCTACAAAAGCATCAACTAGTCTATATTCATTTTCAAATTTTTGCAAATCTTCTTTTGAATTTGCCCTAATTACTTTTATATGTTTTATATTTAAATTTTTATATAAATTCTCTTCTGCTTCAAAGTGAATTTGGGCTAGTGAAATATTTGTCAATTTTGAAATTTCATTGATTTTTTGGCTACTTTCATTTACAAAAAGTCCAACTCGCTCAATAAATGGTGGTAAAAGCTCTATTATCTCTTTTGCTTTTTGTGGTGAAATATATCTAGGAGATTTTTCATAAAATACAAATCCTAATGCATCAGCCCTAAATTTAATGGCATTTAATGCATCATTTAAGTTTGTAATTCCACAAATTTTAACTTTCAAAATTCACCTTTTAAACTCTTTATTGCTTTTTGATAACTATCTGATTTAAACACAAAATTTCCAGCTACTGCAATATCAACTCCAGCTTCACTAAGCAAAGTTATATTTTTATCATTTACTCCACCATCGATTTCAATAAGTGCTTTTGAATTTTTTTTCAAAATTAACTCTTTTAAAATTTTAACTTTCTCTATTGCTGAATTAATAAATTTTTGTCCACCAAAGCCAGGATTTACACTCATAATTAATACCATATCCACTTCATTTAACAAAAATTCAATTGTCTTAGGATGAGTATGAGGATTTAGCACAATTGCAGGTTTTATCCCTAAATCTCTAATTTTTTGAGTTAATCTATGAGGATGCTTTTCCTCCTCTATGTGAAAAGAGATAAATTCTGGCTTAAGGGGTGCAAATAAATCTACAAAAAAACTATTATTTTCCACCATCAAATGCACATCAAGTGGTTTTGTTGAAACTTTTGCAACAGCTTCAACCACAACTGGACCAATTGTTAAATTTGGAACAAAATGTCCATCCATCACATCAACATGAACATAATCACATCCTGCTTCACAAATCGCTTTAACTTCGTTTGCTAAATTTCCAAAATCTGCTGAAAGAATACTAGGAGCTATTAACATACTTATTTACCTTAATTTTATTATCTTGTTAAAAATATCGAAAAAGGCTCACCCTTGAACTCTAAATCGATTTGAACACCTTTTTTATCTTGAATAGTTGCCACAACTTCGGCTGTTTTTGTAAAAGTTCGAGGAAGAGTAATATTTGCTTTTATCTCTTTATCGCTTAAAAGTGCTTTTACACGACCACCAATAATATTTACAAGTTCGCCCAAAGAATCGGCTAATTCATCTTCATTTTCCACATCTTCGGTTCCAAGAAGTAATTTACAAGCTTTTTTTGCAATATTTTTAGGAAAAATTAAAACTAACATTCCATCCATTTCGCCATAAAATCCAATTGAACTTGCAATTAAATCTTTATCAGTTGCATCAATCTTTAAATTTGAAACATTTGCTGATTTTTTGACAGCTACTGCATTTGTCAATGTTCTAACGGTATGTACGGCTGCTTCTATAAAAATAGGAAGTTGTTTTACAATATCTTTTGTGAGTGTTCGTTTGCTAACCTTCAATCCACCCATTGATTTGTTAATTTCAGCTTGTAAATCTTTATCTAAAAATAAATCATCTAAACTATTAAAGAAAATTATTCCAACATCTTCAAGTTCATTTTTAAAATTTGGTAACTTTTTCCAATCAAGCCCAGCGATACAAATCGTAGCCCCATATTCAGCACCTGCTGTTGAGAGTTTTGAGAAAAAGTTAGCGGCATGAATATTAAATGAAAGTACTCTACTTGCTTCAAAAACAAAAAATCTAAATCCAACATTTAAACAGTTAGTATGATAATTCATATCGAATTTTTCGGCAGCTGAACCATCTAAATAACCACTTAGAGTATAAATTATAATATTGCCTTTTTTGTGAGAACCGATTTTTTTTCCAGAAGCTCCAAAAAATGTCTTATCTACGATTGCTTTATATTGAGTTTTATTATCTTTTGAAGTTTTCTTTTTATAATCACTAAAATCTATTGCAGCTATGGCATTATAGCCTTTTTCATAGAGTTCAATTACCATTAAATTTTTTTGAGTTGGGTCATCGTGCCAAACTAAAATATTTGAATTTGGCTCAATTTTTGAAATACCTATAAATAAATTTGCAGTTTGTAAATCTTTAAAAATACAAAAATCCATTTCACCATCAAACATTTTTACAAGAGAATTGTAAATTCTATCATTATAATCGCAAAAACCAATAGTGGCTTTCATCTCTTTTTTGACTTTGTGAAGCACTTCTACCAAAAAACTAAGTCCATTTTTATTAAAAAAAATAACTTTTTTAAGTGAAATTAAAACTCCATCAATATTTCTTAAACTAATCAAATAATCAGTATCAGCTATTGAAATAAATGAGGGTGCATTTGCACCATCGACAAAACCTTGTGGATAAAATACGGCGATTTTATTTTTAATTATTGGTTTCACTAATTTATCTCCATTAATGCTTGAAAATCTTCGTAAATATCACTTACAAATTCAACATTAAATTCGATAAAATCATTTAATCCACCCTCTAGCATTTCAGGTTTACTTAATTGATAAAAAAATAGTAAATGCAAATATTTTGCATAAATTAAATCTTCATCATCTTCTTTTGTTGTGACTTTTCCTGAAGATAAGAGTAATATTTTTAAAGTTCTTTTTGACATTTCCCATTTTTTGGCGATTATTGTTGCGATATCAAATAAACTTTTATCTGTCAATCTTTTTAAAATTGTGTTGTAATCTAAACTTTTTACTTCTCTTAATAAATTGACATCGTCAATATGGTTTTTAAATAACTCTTCACAAACTATTATTGAAGCTGGAATTAAAACAGCAACTGAAGAGACATCTTTATCATTACAATTTAATTTATCTAAAATTTTATTCCAGTTGAACATTAATTCAGCTTGTAAATTATTGAATTTATGATTTGTGATTTTAAATGTTTGCCAATTCTTTGGAGAAAGTAGTGCAACTAAATATGAACCTATCAATTGTTTAGCTTGATTTAAACCTAAAATTCCAAAAATTTGACCAGCATCTTTTATCTCTTTTTTAAATCCAAAAATTGGTTTATTAACTAAATTTATTAAATAATTCATCAAAGCTGGGTCTTCTTTTGCAAAACTTGCAGCCTTTGGTAAATCGCCATCTTCTATTGCTTTTAGTGAATTTTTTAAACTTTGTGGAAGTGGAGGAACTTTATCAACATAAGCTTTAATTTGTTCTACATCAACCAAGTAAATCCTTTTAAATCGGCTATTTTAGTTTGATTTTTTGGGAAATTCTATCTTTATTTGCATAAAAATTAAATAAATCAATTTTTAAAAAAAGAGATAAATTTTAGTTTGTAAATTTGATATAATTAAGAAAAGGAGAATGAAAATGAAAGAAATAGTTAGTTTTTTAATTTTAACTTTAGTTATGTTTAGTGGTTGTAGTACAAAAACTACTCAAATTGAAATTCAAGAAAATAAAATAGTAACGACAAAAAAAGTTATACCAGAGGAGTTTTTTAAGGATTTAGAACCTCAAAAAGTTCTTGAATTTAAAGATGAGATAGATTTTTTGCCTAATGATACTTTTTTATACTCAAAAAGTTTGTCAAATAAGTTTTTTTCAGCTAGTTTTCAAAAAGAAATGGACGAAAAATTTAATAAAGCTTATTTTCGACCGTGGGAAATTAAAAAAATGACAGATAGTAAAAAGGAGCTTTTATGGGCATATTATTCATATTCAAAAGCTAAAGTTTATGGAGAAAATTATTTGCCACTAAAAAAAGAGTGGTTTGAAGCACAAAAAGAAAACTCTAATTTTGATAAATTAAATAGTATGGGAATAAAGGCAATTACGATAATTAACTCTAGTCTTAGAAATTTTCCAACAAATAAGCCAATTTTCAAAAATAAAGAACAAGCAGGAGAGGGATTTCCGTTTGATTATGCCCAAAATAGCTCAATACAAGTAAATTCACCGATTTTTATTTCGCACTATTCAAAAGATAAAGCCTGGGCTTATGTGCAAAGTTCGTTTGCACTTGGTTGGATTGATGTGCGAGATATTGCGATTGTAGATGAGAATTTTATTCAAAAATTTAAAAATAATAGTTATGTTGTTGCGATAAAAGAGCGATTTCCTGTCTATGATACGATTGAAAACTTTAAGTTTTTTGCAAAAGTAGGAACTATTTTTCCGATTTTAAATGAGCTTAAAAATGAGTATTTAGTTGGAATTCCTTTAAAAGATTTAAATGGAAATGCGGTGTTTACTCAAACAAAAGTTTCAAAAGAACTTGTAGCTAAAAAGCCGATAAATTTTAATAATATAAATACGGCCTTAATTGCAAAAGAGTTGTTGAATGAGCCTTATAGTTGGGGAGGTTTGCTTGATAATAGAGATTGCTCTTCTACTACAAAAGATTTTTTTGCTCCGTTTGGAATATGGCTTCCAAGAAATTCAAAAGCACAAGCCAATGCACAGATAGGCGAGTATGTTTCGCTTAAAAATTTAGCTCCACAACAAAAAGAGAAAGAGATAATAAAAAAAGCAATCCCATTTTTAACTATTATTTATTTAAAAGGTCACATTATGCTTTATGTTGGAGAACACAAAGGCAGAGCGGCTGTTTTGCATAATGCTTGGGGAATTAGCACTATTAGAGATGGAAAAGAGGGAAGACTTTTAATTGGAAAAACGGCAATTACGACACTTGAGCCAGGTAAAGGAATAAAAGGGGTGAATGCTAAAAAAACTCTTTTAAATCGAGTTGAGGGAATGAGAATTCTTGCAAATGAAGATGATGTGAAACTTTTTTATACTTTAGTTGAACAAAATAAAAATAATTCTACTTTTTAAATTGAGCTTTAAATGAGTAATATAGTTGAAATCTTTGAAGCAAAAGTAAGAGAAAATCCAGATGATATCGTATTAAATGAGCGAATAAATGAGATTGCTAATTATTTAAAAGAGAATTATCAGCTTTATTCAGGCGATTTTATTGCAATAATAAGTGATGATGAAGATTTAAATAGCATTGTAGCTTTGGCAATACTTAAGTGTGGTTGTGTTTATTTAATAACTACCGAAGAAGAGATAGATTCTATTATAAAAGATACAAATCCAAAAGTGATTTTAACAAAAGAGTATATTAATAAAATAACTCATCACAATAAAAATAATCCGATAAATCTTTCAACTTCAAGCTCTTTTGCTTGTTTGATTTATACTTCAAATAAAAATGGTGTAATTATCGAACACGGTGCAATTGTTAATATGCAAGATTTTAATTTTAATACTTTCTTAAAAGATGTTAAATTAAAAGCATTAGAATATATAAAAAAATTTGATAATTTTAACTTTTTAACTTTAAATAATAAAATAGTTCTTAGAAGTGCTTATTTTTCAAAATTACTTGGAGAAATACCTTTAACTCCGATACAATCATCTTTTTTTGAAAATTTTAAAATGTTGGAGCATTCAAATCAATCGATACTTTTAAATGTTGAAGATTTAAATGAAAATATCTTAAAAATAGTGTTAAAAGAGTTAACAAACCACCACGATATACTAAGAGTTAGTTTTTATGAAAATGATGAAAAAGTACTTCAAGAGATAAAAGAGAGTGTTGAGGTTGATTTTTATAGTATTGATTTAAGAACTAATAAAAATCCAATGGCTATGTTAGATTTTTATATAGATAGAATTAATTCAAGCTTAACTTTAAAGAATAGACTCTTCAAAGTTGTCTTATTTAGGCTACTTGATGGGAATAAACTTTTTATTGCTATTCATAATTTATTAGTCGATAAAAAGTCTTTAAAAATTTTGATAAAAGATTTAAAAAGTGCATATTTAGACTATTTGCAAAAAGGAGTTATAACTTTTTTACCAAAAACAAATTCATATAAAGAGTATGCAAATGCGATTAAAAATTATTTACAAAATACTCAATTTGAAATAGAGTCTTTAGAAAATTTTGAGATAAAAAAAGATTTTGAAGTAAGTGAGAGTTTAGAAAGTGATAGCGAAATAGTGGAAATAATTTTGGATAAAAATTTAGCATTAACTACTTTATCAAAAGCGATTTGTAAATGGCAAAATATTGAAGCAATAGCAATCGATTTGAAAAGTGAAAAGAGAGATTTTTTTGGTTTTAATTTTGCTGAAACTATTGGAAATTTCACTTATATTTATCCAATTATAGTTGAAAACGATAGAGTTTTAAAATTAAAAACAAATTTTAAGCCTGAAATTAGTTTCTGTGATTTAAATGAGTGCGAAGAGTTTGAAATTAAGGAATCTATATCAAGTGAAGCAAAAAGAGTCTATTCACTTGAATTTATAGCTTTATCTAAAAAACTTATTATTAAATACTCAAAAAATGAGTTTAAAAAAGAGAGTATTTCACAACTTTGTGAATTGATTTCAAATTTTTAAGTATAATTACACCAAAAAAGCAAACAAGGTTTTTAATGAGGACTTTATTTTTTATATTTTTAATTCAAGGGGTTTTAATGAGTGCAATTGTTGATAACATCGAGCTAAACGGTACTAAAGTACCTATAATTTTTGAAGAAGATAGGAATTTGCCAATTGCAAATATGCAAATTGTGTTTCAAAATGCAGGTAGTTTGAATGATGGAAATTTAAGTGGTTTAGCTCAAATGAGTTCTAAAATATTAAACGAAGGAACTAAAAAAGATGGTTCTATCGGTTTTGCGCAAAAGCTCGAATCAAGAGCAATTTCACTTTCAGCAAGTGCAGGAACTGAAACATTTGTAATTGAAGTTAATTCGTTAAAAAGTGAATTTTTAAAGGGTATTGAATTTTTAAAAGAGCTTTTGATTGAGCCAAATTTAAGCGAAGATACTTTCAATAAAATAAAAAATATGAGTATTGGCGAATTGATGCGAAAAGAGAGCGATTATGATTATATTGCAAATATTAATTTAAAAAGAAAACTATTTATAAATACTCAACTTCAAGAGCCAGGTTCTGGAACGGTTGAAAGCATTAATCAAATGAGTTTGCAAAGTGTTAAAGAGTTTTTATCTAAACACTTAATAAAAGAAAGTGTTATTATTGTAATTGGTGGAGATTTAAATTTAACCGAAGCTAAGGCTATTTCAAGCGATGTTATTTCGATTTTAAATAGTGGAAAAAATGAAAAGTTGCTAAAAGATATCGTTGCTTCAAACAAAAAAGAGTTTGTAAATATAAAAAAAGAGGATACAAAACAAGCTTATGTCTATTTTGGAGCTCCATTTTTTATTGATGCAAAAGATGAAGATACATATAAGGCTAAAGTTGCGGCTTTTATCCTTGGAAGTAGTGGTTTTGGTAGTCGAATGATGGAAGAGATTAGAGTAAAAAGGGGACTTGCTTATTCAGCTTATTCTAAAATTAATATAAATAAAAGCCATAGTTATTTTAGTGGACATTTGCAAACTAAACTTGAAAGTAAAGATGAAGCGATAAAAGTTGTAAAAGAGTTGATTAAAGATTTTGTAAAAAAAGGTGCTACAAAAAAAGAGCTTGATGGAGCTAAAAAATTCTTACTTGGAAGTGAGCCACTTAGAAATGAAACTTTAAGTCAAAGATTATCTCGAACATTTATTGAATTTTATACAGGGCTTAAAATTGGATATACTAAAGAAGAGTTAGAGTTTATTTCAAAGTTAGAGTTAGAAGATTTGAATAAATTTATAAAATCACATAGTGAAATTGAAGATTTAACTATTGCAGTTGTTACAAATAAGTAATAAATTTGTTATAATTTTTTTTTATAACTATAAAAAAAAGGAGAAGTAGTGGGAAAGTTAATCTTTACTTTGTTAGTACCAATTTTTGTTTTTGCTATGGATACAAATTTAATAAAAGCAATAAAGAGTGCTAATTTTGAAAAAGTTCAGTCGGAAGTCTCGACAGGTGTGGATATAAATGCTAAATTTGAAATAGATGAGCTTGACATTGAGGCTACTCCTTTAATGTTAGCTTCATATTATGGGAATTTAGAAATTGTAAAATTTTTAATTGAAAATAAAGCTGATGTATTTGCTAGAAATTCTAGTTTAGATAGTGCTTTGGTTCTTGCAAAAAATACAAAACATCAAGAAGTATTTGATTATTTATCTCCATTTTTCAAAGAGATTAAGTATGATTTTTTTGGAGCATCTGAAGAGATAAAGTGGGCTAACTCTTGGGATGAAGCATTTGAGAGAGCTAAAAAAGAGAAAAAGTATGTGATAGCTATTTTTATGAGAATTGGTTGCAAATGGTCTAAAAAAATGGGCGAAAGTGCATTTCACGATGAAGTTGTAATTAATGCGATAAATAGTTCATTTGTGCCTATTCTTTTGGATAAAGAGGCAGATGAGTATCCAAATAAATTTTATGCAAAATATACACCTACAATCTTTTTTGTAAATGAGAAAGAAGAGTTAAAACGAAAAATTTACGGTTTTAAAGATAGTGAAACTTTTTTAGATGAAGCAAAAAGAGTGCAAGATAGAAAAGATAGAAGCGATAATAAAGATAAAAAAAGAGAGGATAAAGAATGAAAAAGATAATTTTTTTTATATCATTAATTTCTTTGAGTGTTTTTGCGAAAGATTATAAAATTAGCGATGATACTTTGTGTTCTGGAGTTGAAAGTGCCGATAATTTCAAAGCTTTGATGAAAATTGGAATTTCAAAAGAGGAAGCTTATGAAAAAATAAAAGGGTGTAAAGCATTAAAAACAAAGAGTTACTCAATAGATGACAATATAGAATGTAGCAATAAAGAGAGTAAAAAAGCTTTTGAAACTTTGTTAAAGGTTGGGTATGATGAAAATTATGCTTTAAAAAAAGTTCCAGAGTGCAAAAATACAAATCAAAGTTATAGATATCATAAAGATGATAGATGGAGAGATAAAGAGGATTATAATTACAAAGATAGAGAGAATTATAGAGAAAAGTCAGAATATAAAAAAGATACAAAACATTATAGAGTTGGAGGCAGAAAAGTAGAGTTTCGAGATGATAATTTCAATGAAATTAGTGGAGAAGTTTTACAAAAATGCCTTCAAGTATTAGCAAATGGTGGTTATTATTACTATACATTTGATAGAGATATGGGTAAACATAATCTTTATAAGTTTAGCACAATGTTGCCTACACAACAAAATGATTGTCCAAAATATTTAATGGAGAAAAAGTAATTTTATGATATTAGATGAAATTATAGCTAAAACTAAAGATGATTTAAAAAAAAGACAAGAAATCTACCCAACAGAGTGGCTTGGTAGAAGTTTAGCTTTTAATCCTTTTATGCCTCGAGATGTAAAAAAAACTCTAACTTCAACAAAAGAAAATCCATATAAAATAATAGCTGAAGTGAAAAAAGCAAGTCCGAGCAAAGGTGTGATTAGAGAAGATTTTGACCCTTTACTTATTGCAAAAGAGTATGAAATTGGCGGGGCTGATGCACTTAGTATTTTGACTGAACCTCATTATTTTAAAGGTGATATCGAGTATTTAACTCAAATTAGAAGATATGTGCCGATGCCACTGCTTAGAAAAGATTTTATAATTGATAAATATCAACTCTTAGAAGCTTTAGTTTATGGGGCTGATTTTGTGTTGCTTATCGCAAAAGCACTATCAAAAAAAGAGTTAAAAGAGTTGCTTGAATACACTTGGCACTTAGGTATGGAGGCTTTAGTTGAAATTCACGATAAAGAGGATTTGACTAAATCAATTTTTGCTGGAGCAAATATCATAGGCATAAATCACCGAAATTTGCAAACTTTTGAGATGGATATGAGTTTAAGCCATAAATTAATTCCACTCATTCCAAATGGTAAAATTATAGTAGCTGAAAGTGGTATAACTAATTACGAACAAGTTTTAGAACTTAATAAAATCGGAGTTGATGCTTTTTTGATTGGTGAGCATTTTATGAGGCAAGAGAGTATTAGCGATGAGGTTAAGAGAATAAAAAGAATAGGTCAATCTTATGAAAAATAAAAGTAGATGAAAAAAATTTAGAAAATTCTCTATTTTCTGCTCTCATTTTATAAAACCTTCAATAGACTTCTTTCAAAACTCATTTTTTTGCCACAACTTTATGGTCAAAATTTATCAACCCATAAATAAGATTAAATCTTAAAGTAAGTATTAAGTATTCTACCCCAACTTGTTGTCAAAACAGCATTTCGAAAAAAGCTTATTCTCATAGTAACTGTTACCTTATGAAACATTCTTGAAATTTTCAACTGTTGAATTGAAATTCTT
>DZAZ01000040.1 GCA_022729755.1 Helicobacter cetorum
ATGCACAAGCAAAACTTGTAATTACTTCAGATGGTGCTTATAGAAGAGGAAAACCTTATCTTTTAAAACCTGTTGTAGATGAAGCACTTAGTAATGGTTGCAAGTGTGTTGAAAAAGTTTTAGTTGTTGAGAGAAATGGTGAAAATATCGACTATGTGGCTGGAAGAGATTATGTTTATAATGAGTTAGTTGAACTTGAAAGTAGTGTTTGTGAAGCCGAGCCAATGGATAGTGAAGAGCCTCTATTTTTACTTTACACTTCAGGAAGTACGGGTAAACCAAAAGGGGTTCAACACTCACAAGCTGGATATATTTTATGGGCTCAAATGACGATGGAATGGGTATTTGATGTAAAAGAAAATGATACATTTTGGTGTAGTGCTGATGTTGGTTGGATTACTGGACACACTTATATTCTTTATGGTCCATTAGCAATGGGAGCTACCACTGTAATGTTTGAAGGAGTTCCAACATATCCTGATAGTGGAAGATGGTGGCGAATGATTGAAGAGTATCGAGTAAATCAATTCTACACAGCTCCAACTGCAATTAGATTACTTCATAAAACTGGAGCAAATGAGCCTAAAAAGTACGATTTAAGTTCGCTTAGAGTATTAGGAACTGTGGGTGAGCCAATCGACCCAACGGCTTGGATGTGGTATTACAATGAAATTGGTGGAGGAAAATGCCCGATTGTTGATACTTGGTGGCAAACTGAAACTGGCGGACATATGATTACACCACTTCCATTTGCAACTGCTATAAAAGCAGGTTGTGCAACTTTACCACTTCCAGCTATTTTTGCAGAAGTGTTAAATGAAAATGGAGAAAAAGTGTCAGTTGGAGAAAAAGGACTTCTTTGTATTACTAAGCCGTGGCCATCGATGATTAGGACTATTTGGGGTGATGATGAGCGATTTGTAAATAGTTATTTTAAAACTATTAAAAAAGATGGAAAATATGTCTATTTTAGTGGTGATGGAGCAATTGTCGATGAGGATGGGTACATTACAATTACGGGTAGAGTTGATGATGTAATTAATGTTAGTGGGCATAGAATGGGAACAGCTGAAATTGAAGCAGCAATTAAGAAGTGTTCTAAAGTTGCTGAAGTTGCCGTTGTTGGTAAACCTCACGATTTAAAAGGTGAGTGTGTTTTTGCTTATGTTGTGCTTAAAAATGATGAACATAATACGGCTGAAGAGGTTGAATTATTTAAAGAGATAAACGAAGTAATTACTAAAGAGATTGGAAATATTGCAAAAGCTGACGAAATACGATTTGTTGTAGGTTTACCAAAAACTAGAAGTGGTAAAATTATGAGAAGAATTTTACGAAGTATTGCTAAGGGTGAGCCTGTAACACAAGATACTTCAACACTTGAAGACCCAAGTATTGTCGATAAAATCCAAAGTTGTGTAATATAAAAAATTTTTATTTTTATTGCAAAGGAAAATGTAATTGTTAGTATATATTCATATTCCTTTTTGCGATAGTAAATGTTTTTATTGTAATTTTAACTCATTTGTAAGCGATAACTTACTTAAAAATGAGTATTTCGAGGCACTTTATTTACAATTAAAATTTGAATTAGAAAAATTCAAAAATTCGAAAATTAAAACTCTATTTATAGGTGGTGGAACTCCATCAACAATTAATCCAAAATATTTTGAAAAAATTTTTTTAAAATTTGGTAATATCGAAGAGATTACAATCGAAGCTAATCCAAATAGTGCAACTTATGAGTGGCTAAGAGATATGAAAAATTTGGGAGTTAATAGAGTTAGTTTTGGAGTTCAAAGTTTTAATGAAGATAAATTAAAATTTTTAGGTAGAAATCACTCAAAATTACAAGCAATTCAAAGTGTCGAAAATGCTTATAAATTAGGTATTAAAAATATCTCTATTGATTTGATTTATAATACTAAATTAGATAATAAAAAATTATTAATTGATGATTTAAATTTAGCTTGTAAATTGCCGATAAATCACATTAGTGCTTATTCTCTTACTATTGAAGATGGAAGTAAATTTGAAAAAGATTTTTCTAAAATCAAACAAGATGAAGATTTAAGTAATTTTTTTATAGAGGAGATTAAAAATAGAAATTTTTATCAATATGAAATTTCAAATTTTTCAAAAGGCTATAAATCAAAGCATAATTTAGGTTATTGGCAATATCAAAATTATATCGGAGTTGGTGCAGGTGCAGTTGGTTTTTATGAAAATAAACGATTTTATCCACCAAAAAATTTAAAAGAGTACATTAAAAATCCACTAAATATTGAAATAGAAAATTTAACTCAAAATGATATAAAAATAGAAAAAATTTTTTTAGGTTTGCGAAGTGAAGTTGGAGTGAATTTAAACTTATTTAATAAAAAAGAGTTGGAGAAAGTAAAAATTTTAATAGATGAAAAAAAAATATATTTAAAAGATAAAAAAGTTTTTAATTTAAATTATTTACTTAGCGATGAAATTGCACTTTTCATAACTTAATTCGTAAAAAATGAGAAATTAAGAGATTTTAATATAATATTTTTTTTCAATTTTAATTTAATTTAAGGAGTTTATGGTGTTCAAAAGAAGCATTATAGTTGCAGGATTAATATCGGTTTTAGGTTTTAGTGGTTGTGCCACTTCGCATACTAATCATAATCACAATCACAAGCATTGGAGTTATGCAGGAGATACAGCACCAGAGCATTGGGGAGAACTTGAGGATAAATTTCATATTTGCAAAATTGGAGAAATTCAATCACCTATAAATTTAACTGATAATGAAACTAAAAAAGTTAATTTAAGCAAAATTGAAACTTTTTATCAAGATGTAAAATTAAAAATTACAAATAATGGTCACACTATTCAAGTTGATTATCCAGCAGGAAGTTATGCAAATTTTAATGGCAAAAGATATGATTTGCTTCAGTTTCATTTTCATGTACCAAGTGAACACACTTTTAGTGGAAATGCAAAACCAATGGAAATACATTTAGTTCATAAATCAGCAACTGGAGAGTTGGCAGTTTTAGGTGTTTTACTTGAAGTAAAAGAAGCAAATAATTTTTTAGCTAAATTTTGGGATAAATTACCAAAAAGTGGCGAAACTAAAGAGTATGACACAATCATCAATGTAAAAGATATTTTACCAAAATCTAACGAATACTACCATTACACTGGCTCACTCACAACTCCGCCTTGTAGCGAGGGAGTTAATTGGAATGTTATGAAAGAAGTGAGTTATGTCTCAAAAGAACAAGTTGAAAAATTTAAAGAATTCTTTCCAAACAATGCAAGACCCGTGCAACAACTCAAAGGTAGAGTTGTGGAGTTAGGAGGAAATTAATTTCTCCTTCTCTTTTAATTTTTAGCAATAAGGTATTTTTATTTAATGAAAAAAGTATATTTTAAAACTTTTGGTTGTAGAACAAATCAATTTGATACACAAGTTATGATGGCAAATTTAAATGATTATTTAGTTACTACAAATGAAGATGAAGCAGACATTATAATAATTAACTCTTGTACAGTTACAAATTCAGCCGATAGCAGTGTAAGAAATTATATAAATAAGATAAATAAAAGCGATAAAAAAGCAATTCTTGCAGGTTGTGGAGCAATTAGCAAAGGTAAAGAACTTTTTGAAGATAAAAAAATTTTTGGAGTTATTGGACATTCAAATAAAGAAAATATTAATAATTTACTCAAACACCAAATGCCATTTTTTGAAGTTGGCACTTTAAATCATATTGATAAAACAGTAGTTAGTGAATTTATTGGTAAAAGTCGTGCATTTATAAAGATTCAAGAAGGTTGTGATTTTGAGTGTAGTTATTGCATTATTCCTTCAGTTAGAGGAAGTGCTAGAAGCCAAAGTTTTGAACTTATAATTAACCAAATTAAAATTTTAGCTGATAATGGATTCTCTGAATTTATCTTTACAGGAACAAATGTAGGGAGTTTTGGAAAAGATATTAACTCAACTCTAGCAAAATTAATTAAAGAAAGCTCAAAAATTAGAGGTGTTAAAAGAATCCGTATTGGAAGTCTTGAGCCTATTCAAGTTACGAGCGAATTTAAAGAACTATTAAGTGAAGAGTTTTTGGAAAAGCATTTACACATTGCAATCCAACATAGCAGTAATAGAATGCTTGAAATTATGAATAGACGAAATAGATTTGAGAGTGATTTGGGACTTCTTAGTGAAATTTCAAATCGTGGCTTTGCACTTGGAACTGATTATATTATCGGACATCCTTATGAAAGTAGCGAAATTTGGACTGAAGCGATAAAAAATTTAAAACAACTTCCACTAACTCACATTCACCCATTTACTTATAGCAAAAGAGATAATACAAAATCAGCCACAATGAAAGATGAAATAAATGGAAAAGTTGCAAAAGAGAGGATGAATGAGTTAAAAGAGATAATAGAATCTAAAAATATAGAGTTTAAAAAGGGTGTCAAAACATCGTTAAAGATTTTAGTAGAGACAAAAAAAGATGGATTCTTTAGTGGATTTGATGAATATTTTAATAAAGTTTTAATAAAAAGTGAAGAAAATTTGATTGGAAAGTGGATTGAGGTTGAAAAGTTTGAAATAAAAGATGGTGAGGTTTATGCAAAAATTTAATAAAAATTTAATAATAGCAACTATTTCAGGAGCAATTTTAATAGGACTTATACTATTTTCGATTTTTAGAGATAAGAGCGAACTCATAGATTATAATCTATATCAAAAATTGTTAGAAAATTCAGTTATTTCAAAAGCCATAATTGATAAAGATTATGTATATTTATATGCAATTAATCAAAAATACAAAATTGCAAGAGAGTCGCTTGATTTAAAAGAAGTTTATAAAAATATGCCTGTTGAAGTTGACAATGCTTCGGAACTTACTTCATCTATAATAGATGTGATAATTTTATCGATTTTACTATTTTTTGTGGTTATGCTTTTGCGAACTTTAAAAAAAGAGAAAGATTTTGAGCAAGAGAAGAAAAAACAACAAGAACAATTTAAAAATTCTCTTGCAGGAATTCAAAAAAAAGCTTCTATGATTGAGGGTGATGAATTTAGCCAACTCATAAAACCATCTATTTCAAGTGTAACTTTTAAAGATGTTGCAGGAATTATTGAAGTTAAAGAAGAGCTTGAAGAGATAATTGATTTTTTAAAAAATCCTATTAAATACAAAGAGTTTGGAATAAAACTTCCAAAAGGTGTACTTTTAATTGGTCCGCCTGGAGTTGGTAAAACTTTAATTGCAAAAGCAGTTGCTGGTGAAGCTGGAGTGCCTTTTTTTTATCAAAGTGGTGCTAGTTTTGTTCAAATTTATGTTGGAGTTGGGGCAAAGCGAGTTAGAGAATTATTTGCAAAAGCAAAAGCAATGGCTCCTTCAATTGTGTTTATAGATGAAATTGATGCAGTTGGAAAAGCTAGAGGTGGGCTTAGAAATGATGAGCGAGAGTCAACTTTAAATCAACTTTTAACTGAAATGGATGGATTTGAAGATAGCTCTGGTGTAATTGTAATTGGAGCTACAAATCGGCTTGAAATGTTAGATGATGCACTACTTCGAGCTGGTAGATTTGACAGGAGAGTTTTTGTTTCACTTCCTACTTTTAATGAAAGAGTTGCGATTTTTAAAGTTTATTTAGAAGATAAATTGGTAAAAGTTGATATTAATGAGTTAGCAAAAATGACAGTTGGTTTTAATGGAGCTGGAATTAGCAGTTTTGTGAATGAAGCGGCTATTTATGCACTAAAGCGAAATAAAGAAATTATTACAATGGATGATTTTTTAGCTGTAAAAGATAAGGTTTTATTTGGCAAAAAGAGAAAATTTAGTTTTAGTGAAAAGGAAAAAGAAATTTTAGCAACTTATCAATCAGCCAAAGCTATAAGTGCATATTGGCTTGATGTGGATTTTGATAAAATATCGCTTATTAGTGATGGTTTTAGAGAAATTGATAAAGAGATAGTGAGTAAAAGTGCGATGTTATCTAAAATTAAAGTGTTTTTAGCGGGAATTTCAGTAGTTGAGCTTATTTATAATGAAACTTACACAAATTCAAGTGAAGATTTAGCCAAAGCTAGATTAATTGCAACTGATATGGTTGAGCGATATGGAATGGGAAGTAAAATATATCCTCATCAAATGGATATTTCAAGAATATTAGAAGAAGCTCACGAAGAGATAAAAGGTTTTTTAGGTGGAATGAAACCAATAGTTATAAAAATTCAAAAAATATTGATTGAAAAAGAGGTTATCTCAAAAGATGAGATAAAAGAGATGGTAAGTGAAGTTTTTTAAAATAAGGGTTAAAAAATGAATAAAAAAATATTTTTATGTGCAATTTGTAATATTTCAAGTGGCAGTTGTAAGCAAGATTGTAAATTTTGTACTCAAAGTAGTAAATATAAAGCAAATATTGATAGATATCATCAAAAACCGATTGAACAAATAGTAAATGAAGCAAAAATTGCAAAGCAAAATGGAGCGATAGGTTTTTGTTTGGTTAGTGCTGGAAAAGGGCTTGATGATAAAAAATTAGAATTTGTATGTAAAAGTGCAAAAGCTATAAGAGATGAAATTGGAGAAAATTTAAATTTAATAGCTTGTAATGGAACCGCTAGTATCGAGCAAATCAAAGAGTTAAAAAAAGCTGGAATAAATAGTTATAATCATAATTTAGAAAGTTCAGAGGAGTTTTATAATGAAATTTGTTCAACTCATAGTTGGCAAGAGAGATTTCAAACTTGCTTAAATATTAAAGAGGTTGGATTACATTTGTGTAGTGGTGGAATTTATGGAATGGGCGAGAGCCAAAACGATAGAATTAGTTTAATTAAATCACTGAAAGAGTTGAAAGTAAACTCAACTCCAATAAATTTTTATCATCCAAATGATGCACTTCCAATAAAATCAAATCCATTAAGCATTGATGAAGCTTTTGAAATTATAAAACTTGTTAAAGCTGAATTGCCTGAAACTATGCTAATGATTGCAGGTGGAAGAGAATATATGTTTAAAGATAGACAAAGTGAAATTTTTAGCTATGGAGTAAATTCAATCGTAATAGGCGATTATTTGACGACTAAAGGTGAGAGTGTAAACAAAGATAAAGAGATGCTTGAGAATTTAGGTTTAGAAATAGCTAATAGTTGTTAGAATTAAAAAAATAAAAAAATAAGGAGTAGTTATGTCTGATATTTTAAAAGTAGGTAAATATGAATTTAATTCAAGATTAATTGTTGGAAGTGGCAAATATCCCGATTTTAAAACTACAAAAGAAGCTACAATTATTAGTGAAGCCCAAATGATAACAGTTGCCGTTAGACGGGTAAATATTATGAACCCAAACGAAGAGAATTTGATGGATTATTTCAAAGATACAAATATCAAACTTTTACCAAATTCAGCAGGATGTGTGAATGCTGAAGAAGCAATTACACTTTTTAGATTGGTTAAAGAAGCTACGGGCATTGATATTATAAAGCTTGAAATTATTGGCGACACGGCTAAAACTCTCTATCCTGATGTGATTGAAACTTTGAGGGCTTGTGAAGTTTTGGCAAAAGATGGTTTTACCATTATGACTTATACAAATGATGACCCGATTATGGCAAAAAGATTAGAAAATGCTGGAAGTAGTGCTATTATGCCACTTGCTGCACCTATTGGAAGTGGACTTGGAATACAAAATAAATACAATATTGTTTTTATAAAAGAAGCCGTTAATGTGCCTGTTATTGTTGATGCAGGGGTTGGATGTGCAAGTGATGCCGCAATTGCAATGGAGCTTGGTGCTGATGGAGTTCTTACAAACACGGCAATCGCTTGTGCAACAAATCCTATTTTAATGGCAAAAGCGATGAAAGATGCGATAAGAGCTGGAAGAGCTAGTTATTTAGCGGGAAGAATTGCCAAAAAACCTTATGCTAGTGCATCTTCACCAAAAGATGGATTAATCCAATTTTAATTTTTTCCCCCTTTTTTTATATCTTTAATTAATTTAGCCGATTTGATTAAATCAAGGATGAAAATTTTTTAAAGGAATAAAAATGCCAGTTTCAGCAATTGGAAATATAATTATCGTTAATCAGCAAATGCATATTGCTAGTAATGCTTCGAGTAATCTTCAAAATAGGTTTGATTTGCAAAATTTAGCTGCAATGATAAAAGCAAACGAAAAAGAAGAGATAAAAAATGTTAGACCAATGGAAGAGCCTCATATGATAGACCCTGAAAAAGAACAAGAAAAAGAGAGGGTGAAAAAGGAGGAAAATCAAAGACAAAAAAATCAACAAAAACACTCTTTTAAAGGCAAAAAAAAAGAAAATAGCGGAAATGAAATTTTAAATAATTCGCATATACTTGATTTAAAAGGGTAATTTTAAGCAAAATAGATATAAAATTATTTCAAAATATAAAAAATAAGGAGATTTGATGTTTAAATTACTTGCAACATTACTTTTAATATTTAATGTTTCACTTTTTGCAGAAGATGGTTGTATTTATGGACTTGATAGAAGTTCAATTGTAGCTGAATGGGAGGCTTATAAAACAAAAGGTAAAATTCCTGTTAACGGCACATTTCATAATATTAATATTTCTATAAACGAAAAAGCTCGTTCTTTAAAAGCTTTACTTGAGGGTTCGATGGCTTTAGTTGATGCTCAATATGTCTTCACTAATCATCAAGAAAGAGATGCAACTTTACTTCAAAATTTCTTTGCTTATTTAGCACCAATGCCGCTTATTAAGGCAATTATCACTGATGTTGATGAGTTAAATCGTAGTTTAAATTTAGTTTTAGTTATGAATGGACAAACAAAAGTTGTACCAATGCAATTTGGTATTACAAATGGAAATTTTCACGCAATGGGTGATATTGATGTAGTTAAGGATTTTGGATTAGAAAAAGCTTTAGATAATTTAAATAAAGCTTGTTTTAATTTACACGAAAGTGTAACTTGGCCAAATGTAACTTTGCATTTGGGTATGAAAATGGGAAAACTTTGCAAAGAGACTAAAAAAGAGGAAAATTTAACAGCACAAGAGCTTAATACAACTGAAGTAAAGACAGAAATAAGCGAAGCTGTGGTAACAACAGAAATCACTCAAGCAACCGAAGTTCAAGAAGAAGTTAAACAAGTTCAAGAGGTTAAATAATCTCTTTACACTCCCCTTCTTTTATTATATATTCTAATATGTACTCTATCAGAATAAATATATCCATACTCTTTACAAAATTCCACAACTGCCTTGTCATTTTGATTTAAAAGTTTTATAGTTTCGCCCATTGGCATACAATAAATTAAATTATCATACTCTTTTGTGATAAATTCTATTTCGCTATTTCCAAACTCATTTATATAATTTTTATCAAGTACAAATTTAAAAAAAGAGTCTTCTGCATTTTCACTTATCGATTTTATGGCTTTGTGATTAATTCTCTTTTTTGGTATTTCATTTGAATTTGCAAGTTTAACTGACATCGCAAAAGTTAAATTTTTATAATTTTCATAAGTGATAAAATCAATTTCAATTGAAGCATTTGTTTCTACTGTAATTTTGTAATTTTTCTCTTTTAAAATAGAGATTAAATTATAAAAAATTTCATTTTTATGATAAATTAGTGGTTCACCACCAGTTAGCACAATATGAGGTTTAAAAGTAAGATTTTTTTGATAATTTTGTATAATTTCAAGCAACTCATCTACTTTTTTTATCTCTTGCCACAAATTACCAAAGTACTTTTTATCAACGGCTTGAAGCGAATCACACCCAATTAACTCTACATCATCAATCTTAAATTTTGAACCAAAGCCTTCGCACTTAAAATTACATCCTCCAAATCGTAAAAAAATCGATGGAGTTCCTGTATATTTTCCCTCACCTTGAAAACTATAAAATTGCTCTACTAAATACAATCAACCACCCGTTTCAAAAAATGCTCTACTTGAAACATCTTCGCCCCATCTATTTTTTTCTGGCTTGTTTGCAATCACCTCTTTAAAAATTTCACTTGCTTTTTGAATATCATTCGATTTTATGGCCTCTTTTATACTCATCGCTTCATCAAAATATAAGCACGGTATCAAATGCCCTTCCGCTGTTAATCTTATTCGATTGCAACTTTTACAAAAATCATCTTTATATGGCTCAATAACACCAAAAATATATCCATCTTCGCATTTAAAATATTGTGCTGGAGAAGTGTTGTCTCTTAGCATTTTTTCAAATTTATATTTTTGTGAGATTTTATCTAAAATTTCACTAGTTTTGACACCTTTTATTTTAGAATTTGCAAAAGAATTTTCCATATATTCAATGTATCTAATTGGCATATTATGAGCCTTTGCAAACTCAAATAAATCTATTATTTCAGCTTCATTTATATTTTGCATAATAACTGTATTTATTTTTACTTTTAAACCAACTTCGTTTGCTTTTTTAATTCCTAATAAAATTTCATTTAAAACCTCTTTTTGTGCAATAAAATTGGCAACTTCAGGCTTTAAACTATCAAGTGAAACATTAATTCGCTTCAGTCCAGCACTTTTTAATTTTTGTACCACATCTTTTAGCAAAAAGCCATTTGTGGTAAGTGCTAAATCAATATTATTTTTATGCTCATAAATCATAGCTATAAATCTATCTAAATTCTCCCTTAAAAGTGGCTCACCACCAGTAATTCTAATTTTATTAATTCCCTCATCAATCGCAATTTTTATAAATTTAAACAACTCTTCATAATTTAATAAATTCTCTCTAGGAACCCACGAAAATGGTTTTTCTGGCATACAATATTGACACCTAAAATTACACCGTTCAGTGACTGAAATTCGCAAATAATCAACTCGCCTTCCATATTTATCTATCAACATTTCACACCTTGTAAAAATTTATAACTTTATAGTATATTTTTGAGTTTTTGTAAAGAGTAAAAATTAAGAAAAATTTAATTCTTCATAAACCATAAGCTCACCTTTTTTTAAACGCTCTATATTGTTTATAATTTTTTGCATATAAAAAACTTTATCATCAATGTTGATATTTACTTTTTTTAATCTCTTTAAATCACTTTCATATAAATTTGCAATTAAAATATTGATATTTTTTTGAACTTCATTCTCATTTAAACACGTTTTAATTTTTTCATTTAATAAAATTTCTAATAGTTTTGGATTGTTTAAATCCTCCATTTTAATCAACTCAATTTCATCTAAATAATTTTTAAATATCAATTTTTCATCACATCTATCCACTATCAAATCAAATAAAATTGGTTGTTCTATTAATGTTTTGATAATTTCCAACTCCATCATACTAATAGTTGTTAAATTTTCAGCTTTTAACTCTTTTTTTACTTCATCTACACTCTCATCTTCAAATTTAATTAATTTTGCATCAATTTTAAGCAAAAACGATAAAAAAGTTTTATACTCATTTTTTACAATTTCAGAAAATCCTTTTAAAAATTCAATCGCTTCATTTAGTGCTTTCTCTTTATTAAATGGATTTTTTAAATCATATTTTTTTGCAATATCTTCTAAAACAAATTCAATAAAAGGTTTTGGAGTTTTTAGAATTTTTCTAAGTTCATCATCTCTTTGGTTTTTAACCATATCAGCTGGGTCAAGATTATCACTAAATATCACAACTCCACCATCAAAATTTTTAAGCATTTTAGAGGCTTTAACACCTGCATTAATTCCAGCACTATCACCATCATAAGCTAAAATCAATTTTGGATTTGTTTTATGTAAAAGTGGTAAATGCTCATTTGTAAGGGCTGTTCCTAAAGTTGCAACTACATTTTTAATTCCAATTTGATGAAGCATTATCACATCAATATAGCCCTCAACTACGACGATTTCATTTTTTTTATGAATTTCATCTTTTGCAAAGTTGTATCCATAAAGAGTATTTGATTTATTAAAAATGCGAGATTGAGGTGAATTGATATATTTTGCAGGATGATTTGCAATAGCTCGACCACCAAAACCTATGATTTTGCCGTTTGGATTAAAAATAGGAAAAGTGATACGATTTATAAACCTTGCATAAAAATCTCTATCTTTAGCGATTGCACCGACTTCAATTGCATCATTTAAATTTATATCTTTACTTTTTAAAAAATCAATCGTGAGTTTAGAATCAGGAGCATAACCGATATTAAACTTTTCAGCGATGTTATCAGCAATTCCTCGATTTTTAATATACTCTTTTGCAAAATTATTTAAATCAAAATTTCTTTTATAAAAGTTATTTAAAAGCTCAAGAATTTCAAAATTATCTCTTTTATATTCGCTATTTTTTTCAAGCTCAAGCTCAAAGTTGTAAAAATCAGCAATTTTTACAACGGCATCTATAAAATCAAGATGTTCAAACTCTTGTACAAATTTAATCGCATCACCAGTTGCACCACATCCAAAACATTTATAAAATCCCTTTTCACTTATTGCAAAAGATGGGCTTTTTTCGGAGTGAAAAGGGCAACAAGCTTTAAAACTTGTGCCATATTTTTTTACTTCTATGTAATTGCTAATTACATCAACGATATCGATTCTACTTTTAAGATTTTCAATGGATTGTTTTTTTATCATTTTTGTATTATAACGAATTTGGCTATACTTATAGATAAATTTTAAATAGGAAATTTTTTTGGAGAATTTTTTTATTGAATATCGAGACCCAATTTTTGGACTTATTGTATTATTTTTAATAATTGTTTTAGTTTCGATTTCAACTTATTGGTTTGGACTTTTCAAAAAAAAAGATAAAGAACATAATATAAATTTATTTTTAGAAAATTTTAATATAAAAGATAGGGAAAACTTTTTAAGTTTACTTGAAAGTACAAATAATTCAAAATTACTTTTAACTTTAGCGAAATGTTTTTATCAAAGTGGAGAGTATGATAAAACTATAAGTATTTACTTAAAAGTTTTGCAAAATGTGAAAACTCAAAAAGATAAAATAGAAATTTTAAGTGAACTAGCTTCGATTAATTTAAAAATAGGTTTTTTAAAAAAGGCAAAAGAACTTTTTTTAAGCATTTTAAAAATCACTCCAAGAAATACTCAAGCACTTAAAAAACTTTTAATTATTTATGAAAAGTTACAAGAGTATGACAAAGCAAGCGAATTACTTGAACCTTTTGAAGTCTTAAACTTAAGCGAAGATGAACAAATTTATTTAAAAAAAGAAGAAGCTTTTATCAAAGCAAATATCGTTTTAAACTCTAATTTGACTATTGATGAAAAAGGAGATAAATTATTGCAAATTCACCAAAATAAACATAAAATTGATAGATTTATAATTGAATTTTTAATTCAAAATGATATAAGTAAATTTTATGAAAATTTGGATAAAATAGAGTTATTAAGAGGTGTAGATTTACTTTGGTATTTAGAAAATGAAAAAGTGAATTTGAATTTTATTAAAAATAATGCTCTCTTAAGTGGGCTTTTTAGTGCTAAAGGTTTTAAATTGACAGATAAAAGTGACATTTTTGAATTTTCAGTTTTAATAGATTTAAATAGTTATAGTGATAAAAAAAGCAGTGCCACATTAAGTTTTGAGTATATGTGTGGAAGTTGCAATGAAATTTATCCAATACACTTCAATAGATGTCCTAACTGTTTAAGTCTATTTGAATTTGATGTTATTTCTAAATTAATTGAGTTAAAATGAAAAAAATTACTCTATTTTCTGATGGTTCATCTTTAGGTAATCCTGGTGCTGGTGGTTATTGTGCAATACTACGATATGGTGAGAGTGAAAGAGTTGTTAGTGGAAATGAGCCAAATACAACAAATAATAGAATGGAACTTAAAGCTGTTATTGAGGGTCTTCGCTCATTGAAAGAGCCTTGCATTGTAGATATTATAAGCGATAGCACTTATGTAATAAAGGCGATTGATGGATGGCTTTTTAATTGGATTAAAAAAGATTTTAAAAATGTCAAAAATGTTGATTTATGGAAAGAGTTTATAAAAGTTTCTCATCCACATAGATTAAATCCAATTTGGGTAAAAGGTCATAGTGGACATAGAGAAAATGAATTATGCGATAAAATAGCAAAAGAAGAAGCCAAAAAAATATAAAACGAGGTAATTTAGAATGGTAAATCTTAAGAAGTTGGAAAGTAGATTAGATTACACTTTTCAAAAAAGTGATTTATTACTTGAAGCTTTGACACATAAAAGTTATAAAAAGCCATATAATAATGAAAGATTAGAGTTTTTAGGAGATGCTGTATTAAATTTAATAGTAGGTGAGTATCTTTTTAAAAAATTTCCACACTATGATGAGGGTGTTTTATCTAAAATGAGGGCATCACTAGTAAATGAAAAAAGTTTTATGGAACTCGCTTTTTTGATAGATTTAGGAGAGCATATTTTTATTTCAAATGCTGAAGAAAATAATAATGGCAGAGAAAAACCTTCACTTCTTTCAAATGCTTTTGAAGCTGTAATGGGTGCAATTTATCTTGAAGTTGGACTTGAAAAAGTAAGAGTTATAATTTATCAATTACTTGAAGAAGCTTATGAGAGAGTTGACCTTTTAAATTTATTTAATGATTATAAGACTGCACTTCAAGAGTTAACTCAAGCAAAATATGGTGTCACACCTGAATATACTCTAGTTCGTTCATTTGGACCAGACCATAAAAAAGAGTTTGAAGTTGTGGTATCTATTAATGATAAAGAGTTTGCAAAAGCAAAAGGTAAAAGTAAAAAATCAGCCCAACAAAAGGCAGCTAAACTTACACTTGATGCTTTGGATAAAGAGGAATAAACTTCTTTATTTTAAAACTTCATAAAATTAAAAAATAATAAGGGTTTTTTAAAAATGTATAGCAATGAGAATGAACTTTTAGAATTTATAGAAAAATCTATAAATAGTGAAAATGAAAATTTAAAAGATGCAGTTGAAGAACTCATTAAAAACTACAGAAAAAACACTAAACGACTTGATACAATCATTAAACAAAGTGATAGACAACAATTAAAATTAAAAGATGCTAATGAGCAATTAAATGATTATAAAATAAATCTTGAAAAAAAAGTTGAAGAAGAGATAGCAAAAAGAAAAGAAAACGAAAAAATATTAATGCAACAATCAAAAATGGCCGCTATGGGTGAAATGATAGATGCTGTGGCACATCAATGGAAACAACCACTAAATATTATTAGTATGAAAATGATGATGTTGGAGCTTGATTTTGATGTTGGTGAAGTTGATAAAAATTATATTAAAGTGATTAATGGCGAAGTAAAAACTCAAATTGACCATATGATAAATACACTTGATGAGTTTAGAAATTTCTTAAGACCAAATAAGAGATTAAAAGAGTTTAGTGTAAATAAAATGATAAATAGTGTACTTTTGCTTACAAAAGATGAACTTTTAAAAAATAAAATTGAAACAAAATTTTTAAACGATATTGATTTTAATATTTTAGGTGTAGAAAATGAGTTTAAACATATTATTTTAAATATTATCAGTAATTCAAAAGATGCATTTGCAGAAAAAAATGTAAAAGATAGATTAATAACTTTTAAAAATTATGAGACAAATTCGCATTTTATAGTTGAAATTGAAGATAATGCTGGTGGAATTCCTGAAAATGTAATAGGTGAAATTTTTAAGCCAAATGTAACAACAAAAGCCGAAGGTAAGGGAACAGGAATTGGTTTATATATGAGTTTACAAATAGCACAAAAACACAATGGCGATATATTGGTGGAAAATACTCAAAATGGTGCAAAATTTATGATTAAAATTTTAAAATATTAAAAAAATAGAGAATAAATGCATAAATTAAAAGCTGAAAATTTATATAAAAACATAAAAAAAACTAAAATTATTGAAGATTTTTCGCTTGAACTTAAAAGTGGTGAAATAGTTGGACTTCTTGGACCAAATGGAGCTGGAAAAACTACTACTTTTTATATGGTTTGTGGTTTAGTTGAAGCTAGTAGTGGTAAAATATATTTTGATAATTTAGATATTTCAAACTATTCTTTGCACAAAAGAGCTAAAATTGGAATTGGTTATTTACCGCAAGAATCTAGTATTTTTAAAGATTTAAGTGTGGAAGAGAATTTAATGGTAGCTGGAGAAATTGCAATCAAAGATAAAAAAGAGCGACATAAAAAAATTGAAGAACTTTTAGAACTTTTTAATATTGAACCTATTAGAAGACGAATTGGAATTAATTTAAGCGGAGGCGAGAGGCGACGAGCTGAAATTGCTAGGGCTTTGGTTAATAGTCCAAAATTTTTGCTTTTAGATGAGCCTTTTGCTGGAGTTGACCCAATTGCTGTGGCTGATATTCAAAATATTATTAAAGATTTGGCTAAAATAGGCATCGGAGTTTTAATAACTGACCATAATGTTAGAGAAACACTTTCAGTTTGCGATAGGGCTTATGTGATAAAAAGCGGAAAACTCTTAGCTAGTGGAAGCAGTGAAGAGGTGTATGAAAATAAAGCTGTAAAAACTTACTATTTGGGGGAAAACTTTAAATTATGAAATTAAAACAGAGTGGTTTTGCCACAATAAAAGGTAAACTCTCAACAACATTAAAAAGTTGGTTGCCAATACTTCAATCAAGTGTAAGTGAACTTGAGGATGAATTTAAAAAATATCAAGAAGAAAATCCATTTTTAGAAGTTAAATCTGGATTTGAAAAAAGTTTCAACTCAATATCTTCTCTAAAAAAAGAGAGTAAAGGCAAAGAGAGTTTAGATAAAATCGAAACTTTTTCAACTTATGAGCAATCACTTTATGAAAAATTGCAAGAACAAATCACTTCACCACTTTTTCCAACAAAAAAATCTCAAGATATTGCTATGAGCATTATTGAATTTATAGATGAAGATGGTTATTTTGATGGAGATGAGCTAGATTTATCCAAAAAATTGAACATTAGTGTTGATGAGTTTGAAAAAATTAGAACAAGATTTGCATATCTTGAGCCAATCGGGGTTGGTGCAAGAGATGTAAAAGAGACTTTTTTATTTCAATTAAATGGTGCTGAAGTTGATGATGAAACTTATGATTTAATTATAAAATTAATAAATAATTTTGAAGATATGCATAAATTTAAAAAACATAAAAGGTATCAAGAAGCATTAAGTGTTATAAAAAAATTTAAAAATCCTCCTGCACTTGAGTATTTCAAAAAAGAGCAAGAGGTTATTCCTGATATTTTTGTAGATATTTATGATGGACACATCGAAGTAAATTTAAATGATAAGTATTATCCTAGCATAAGAATTGATTTAGACACACTCTCAAATTATAATAAATCTCAAGCTGAAGTAAAAGAGTTTGTAAAAATAAAATTAAAAGAGGCAAAAGATTTAGTTGATGCCCTAGAAATGCGAAAAGCTACAGTTTATAAAATAGGTTTAATGATAGTTGAGCATCAATATGAGTTTTTTTTAGGTGGCGATATAAAACCTATGATATTAAAAGATTTGGCTGAAGATTTAGACCATAATCAATCCACCATTTCAAGGGCAATTTCAAATAAATATTTGGAGTGCAATCGAGGAGTTATTTTATTAAAAGATTTCTTTTCAACTGCAATTGAAGAAGACCTCTCAAACTCTTCTATTAAAGATTTTATAAAAGAGTTGATAAAAGATGAAAATAGAGAAAAACCAATGAGTGATGAGGGGATGTTGGCTTTAGTTGAGAAAAAGTTTTCTATAAAACTCTCTCGCCGTACCGTTACAAAATATAGACAACAATTGAATATTTCAAGTTCAAGTGAGCGAAAAAAACTTTATAAAATTAATTAACTTTTAAAACTTTTAAAGTTTACAACTTCTCTTTCTATTCCGCTTTCAAATTGATTTTGTATTTGAGCTTTTATGTCAGTTGCCTCTTTTAAATCACTAAAATCTTTTTTTATTTCAGTTATTGCATCCAAACCTGTCTCTTTTTTTAACTCCTCTATTTTTATCTCTTTATTTAGCGACTCCTTTGCATCACTTACAGTTGATTTAAAACTTTTTAAAAATTTTGCAATATTCACGGCAACTTCTGGCAATTTATCAGGTCCTAAAAATATAATAGCCACAACTAAAATTAGCAAAATTTCACTAAAACCAAGTCCAAACATTAATCTCCCTTTTTTTATTTATATAATGACATTATATTATATTTCAATTTGATTTTTATCATCTGCAAAATGCACTTCTCTACATCATCAAATTCAAAAAACACAATATATCTTTAGTTATTTTTTTAGCTTTTATCCCATCAGCACCATTACCTTTTATATTTGTAACAAAAAAGTAAACCCTAGCCTCTCTCTCAAGATAGCCAATAAACCAACCTAAATTTTCACTACTTCCTGTTTTTGCAGAGAGTTTTACACCATCTTTATCTGAAATTACTAATATTTTTTTGACGATATTAATATCTCTTTTTGAAAATGGCAAATCATAGTTATAAAACTTCTTTAAAAGCTCAAGTTGTTCAAAAGGTGAAATTTTCAAGCTAGAATTTAACCAAAATTTCTCAATACCTCCGCTAATATCACCATTCCCATAATCTATTTTTTTGATATACTCACTCATTTTAGCCTCACCAACCATTGAAGCTAATCTCTGAAAATACCAAACAACTGAATACTTAATAGCACTATCTAGCGTGTGGTCATCATTCCAAATAAGATATTCTCTCTCTTTTTTATCCCATTTAAATTCACTATTCCCATCTTTTACAACTTTAGAATCAAGCCCAATTAAAGCGTTATATATCTTAAATGTTGAAGCTGGAGTTACTCTAATTTCTGTATCTTTTTGATTATAAAAGATATAACTATCTTGTTTTTCATCATAAAGTATAAAAACCCCATCATATCCATTAAAAAATGGTTTTAACTCTTTATCTTTTGAGATTTTAAATTCCCCAAAAGAGAGTGTTAATAAAAAAACAAGTATTAAAATTATTCTCATTTTTTCTCTTTCGGAATAGTTTTTAAAATATTATCAATTAATTTTGGTGGTATTGCCTCACCTATTACTTGCCTAACTAAGTTTTCACTTGCCCATTTTGGTGGTTTCCAATCATTTGGTAGACCCGTCAATACAAAAATCTCTTTTAGAGTCAGAACTCTTGCATCTGAGTATGTTCCATCATCTTTTTTTCTACCAGGATGTACATTATTTTGAGAAGATACCGAACCATTTGCCATAGTTATTGTCGGTGCTGGTTTATCCCAACCTATTCGTTTATAAGTTGTGGCATATCCTTTTATTCTCTCACTATTTTCTTTTTGTGGATAATAAACTTCATTATCAAATGCACTTTTACCAGATGGGGTATGCTTTAGCCACAATATATGTCTATCATTGTGAGTTTTTGCATAGTGAAACTCTATATCCGATTTTTCCCCGCTTTCTAAACTTGGTAAATGCCCAATGGCATCTTTTACACTTATTTTTTGCTGTTTTGGCGGAAACTCCCATTTTGCTACTTTTGAAATTAAAAAAATCGCTCTTTTTCTAGTTTGAGCCGTTCCATAATCGGCTGTATCTACAATATCATAATTTATGAAATACTCTTTTAACTCTTCTTTTATATAACTGATGTTACGATAAGTTAAATTAATGAATTTATGGGTAATAGTCCTATTA
>DZAZ01000041.1 GCA_022729755.1 Helicobacter cetorum
TTTGCAAGAGTGGAAAGGTAAGTCGGTGCCAAAAGTTTTTTATTTAACTTTAAAACAAATTCTTCATAAACTTCAATTTTTTATAATCTTTGTTTTTGTATTTAGTTTTATTTAATTGGTTTTGGTAGAAATATTTTAAATTCAACTCCATTATTTATCATATCTGTATTATTAGCAATAATTTTACCTTGCATATTATCTTCAATAATCATTTTAGACATATATAGTCCAACACCAGTGCCTTTTCCTTCAGCTTTAGTTGTAAAATTTGCTTTAAATATATGTGGAAGTACATCTTCTTTTATGCCTCCAGCATTGTCAACTATTTCAATTATTTGATGCTCTTCATCTTCATTAACTTTTATTTTTATTTTTTTATCTTTTATACCTCTTTCATTAAAAGCATCTTTTGAATTATTTATAATATTTAAAATTACATGCTTAAATTCATTTGGAAATCCAAAGCTTTTAATATTTTCATTACATTCGATATCCACATCTATATTATATTTTTTGAAATCATCTTTAACTAAAAGTAAAACTGAATTAAAAAGTTCTTTTAATACAAATTCATTTTTTTGTTTATTTGGTCTAAAAAAGCTCCTAAACTCTTCAAGGGTATTAACCATATGAGTTACTTGAAGAATTATTTTATTTGAAATTTCTTCGCCATAAGCTTCATCAAAAGCTCCATCTTCAATTGCAAAAGGAATATCCATAGCATACAAATTAATTGCACTTAGTGGTTGTTTCCATTGATGTGCAACCGAATCTATCATTTCGCCCAAAATCGCTTGTCGGCTTTGAATTTCAAGAATTTTTAAATATTGCTTATTCTCATCTTCAGATTTTTTTGCTTTTTGTGTTATTTTTTGTTTTTCATTTTCAAATTTAGAAATATCCACAAAAGTAAAAAGATATCTATCTAACTCTTTGAAATATTTATGAACACACACATAAGCTCTATTGTAAAACTCTAAATATGGTATTTTAAAATAAACAATATGCTCTTCATCATTTGAAGTTAAAATTTTAAACCAATCATCATCGATACTATGAGGTTTTTCATCAATTTGATTTATCACATTTGATAACTCTTTTGTTTCTAAAAAATCTTTGATATTTTCAAATCCTAAAAAATTTAAAAAAGTCTTATTTATATAGTCTATTTTATTGTTTTTTGTAGTTAAAACAAAACTAGGATTTGAATCTAATATAAAACTTATAAATTGATTATTTAATTTTACCTCTTTTTCTCTGTAAATATTTAAAGCTAATTTTGTAACACTATCTATTAATTTTTCGTAATCTACGGGCTTTGTGATATATTTATCAATTCCAATATCAATGGCTCTTAATAAATAAGTTGTATCGCTAAAAGCTGTAGTTATAATAATTAAAGCTTCAGGATTTATTTTTTTTATCTCTTCAGCCATTTTAAGTCCATCCATCACAGGCATTTTAACATCAGTAATGATGATTTCAGGTTTATGTTTTATAAATGCTTTTAATCCTTCTTGTCCATTTTGTGCAACATAGAGGTTTTTAATATCAAATTCAAGCATCTCTTTTAATTCGTTTCTAATATCTTCTTCATCTTCCACATATAAAATAGTAATTGAATCTAAAAAATTAAAATTATCGTTATTTAACACAATTTTTCCTTGTTTTGCTAATTATTTAATATTTATTTGATGAATCTGAAATATCAGTAAAAGAAAAAATGTATTTATTAAATTTAGAAAAAGAGTTAAATTTAATTAAGTAAGCTTTAATATTATTGCAACTTTCAAAGTTTTGATTACAAAAATAAGCAATATGTTCAACTTTTGGATTTTCTATGATGTGTTGAATCCAAGTTTTTCCACTCTCTTTATTATATTTTAAACCATCTTTTCTACAAAAAAAATCATCTACACAAGCATTAGATTTTTTAAATTCTTCAATTGTTTGATATCCTAAATATGAAAGTAAAGTTTTATTAATATATTCTAAATCTTCGCCACTTGTCACAACCATAAAGTTTGGAGTTGTATCTAATATAAAATTAATATATTCTCTTTTTGCTTGAAGTTTTTCGTGAAGTATTTTATTTTCAACACTTTTATAAATTGAATCTAAAAGCAAAGTTAAATCGATAGGTTTTAAAACATATTTATCAATACCAATATTAATAGATTTTAATAAATACTCATTTTCATTAAATGCAGTCGTCACAATAATAGGTGTATATTTATTAATATTTTTTATCTCTTCAGCCATTTTAAGTCCGTCCATAATGGGCATTTGAATATCAGTGATAATAACATCAGGTAAGTGTTGTATAAATTTTTCTAATCCATCTTTACCATTTGTAGCGATAATCAATTCTCCAACTTCAAGTTTTAAAAAATCTGCAATTTCTTCTCTTATGTCATTATCATCTTCTACATATAAAACTTTTACTAAAGAAAGTTCATCAAGTGGATTAAAATTATCCATATACACCTCATTTTTGCGAAATTATACTATTAAAAAAATAATACTTATACATTTTTAGAATTCTAAATTATAGTTTTATGTTATAATTAAGTTAAAAAAGGCAATATTTTAATGGAAATGAATTTTTTATTTACTTATGTGCTAGTATTAATTGCATTAGCTTACTCCAAAATAGAAAAATTAGATTTAGAAAGAGAGATTTTTTTCGCCTCATTTAGAGCTTTTATTCAACTTCTCATTTTAGGCTACTTTTTAATTTATATTTTTGAAATTACAAATCCATTTTATTTAATTTTAACTCTAATTTTTATGCTTTTATTTGCTACTTTTACAGCTCAAAAAAGGCTTAAGCTAGAAAATGGTTATTTAATCGGATTTTTAAGCTTATCTATCTCTTCAACTTTAGTTATAATAATTTTATTATTAGTTGGAGTTATGACTTTTAGTGCAAATGAGTTTATTCCTCTTGGTGGAATGATAATTGGAAATGGCTTAAATAGTTACACTTTAGCCATAAATCGCTTCAAATCAGATGTTAAAACTAACATTAGCATAATTGAGGGTAAAGTGGCTTTGGGTGCACAATTAAAAGTAGCTTTGCACGAAGAGATGAAAAACTCAATCAAAGCTTCGCTAATTCCCGTTGTAAATAATCTTCAAACCGTTGGAGTTGTCTTCATCCCTGGAATTACAGTTGGAATGCTTTTAGCTGGAGCTGACCCAATGAAAGCCGTTTTATATCAACTTGTAATTATGTATATGATTGTAGGAGTTTCGATTTTTAGTTCGATTTTTGGGACACTTTTTAGTTATAAAGTTATCTTAAGAAAGAGTTTTTAACTCTTTTATAAATTTTTCTATCTCTGCTTGAAGATGTTTTAAATCCATCGAATTATCAATCACAAAAGTGGCTAATTCTCGCTTATTTTCTATATCCATTTGAGAATTTACTCTATTTAATGCCTCTTGTTTAGTTAAATTATCTCTTTTTAAAACCCTATCTATTTGCAACTCTTTTGGAGCATAAATTACAAGTGAATTTTTAATATCATAATTTTTTGTTTCAAAAAAAAGTGGAATGTCAATAAAGTAGTGAATTCCGTACTTTTCTAACTTTTTAGCCTCATTTTCTATCTCAATTTTTATGAGTGGATGAAGTAGGGTTTCTAATTTTTGTTTTGCCTCTTTATCGCTAAAAATCAATTTTCCTAACTCTTTTCTATCGACTTTATTTTCTTTTATAAAATTTTCTCCAAAAATAGTTTTTATATTTTGGATATTTTCATCTAAAATTTTGTGAGCAATTTTATCAGCATCGATTATGCTATATCCATAAAGTTTGAAAAAATTTGAAACTGTACTTTTCCCTGTTGCAATTCCACCCGTCAAAACTATCGCTTTTTCAAACATAAAACACCTTTTATTTTAAGCAAATGAGGTCAAAGCTTGGACACTTTGTTCAAACTTTATACTTTCTTCTTCATTTTGTTTTAAGAAATTTTCCATTTTAGATTTTTTATCTATCGCTTCATCTAATTCAGCATCATTTCCTCGTTGATATGCACCTATTCTAATTAATGTTTCATTCTCTTTTAACATCGAATAAAGCCTTCTAAATTTCATAGCTGAATTTTTATGCTCTTTTGAAATTAAATCATTCATTAATCTTGAAGCTGAATTTAAAATGTTTATAGGTGGATAAATCCCAAAATCAGTGAGTTCTCTTGAGAGAATTATATGTCCATCTAAAATACTTCTAGCTTGGTCGGCGATTGGGTCATTCATATCATCGCCTTCAACTAAGACCGTAAAAAATGCCGTAATACTTCCCTTACCTTCCTCTTTTCCAGCTCGTTCCATTAATTGAGGAAGTAGCGCTAAAACCGAAGGTGGATAACCTTTTGAAGTTGGAGGTTCGCCTAAGGCTAAGCCTATCTCTCTTTGAGCCATCGCAAAACGGGTAATTGAGTCCATTATAAACAGTACATCTTGACCTTGGTCTTTAAAATATTCAGCCACACTCATAGCCGAAAAAGCTCCATACTTTCGCATAAGTGGAGAGTCGTCACTTGTAGCTACGATAATTACTGTATTTGCTAAATTTCCACCTAAATTTTTTTCTATAAATTCAGGAACTTCTCTTCCTCTCTCCCCAATCAAGGCTATAACTTTAATTGGTGCTGTACTTCCCTTTACAATCATTCCCATAAGTGTGGATTTACCAACACCACTTCCTGCAAATATGCCTAATTTTTGTCCTTTTCCACAAGTTAAAAGTCCATCAATTGAGCGAACTCCTGTTGTGAAAATATCATTTATTAAGCCTCTTTTTAGTGGAGCCAATGGAGGTTTTATAATTTGGCTAAAACTTTCAGGTGAAATTTCACCTTTTCCATCAATTGGATGAATTAATGGATTTACAACTCTTCCAAGCAAACTTTTACCAACTGGAATTTGCATACCTTTTTTATTGATAATTACTTTATCGCCTGTTTTATAACCCTCCACAAATCCAAATGGAGTTACAAAAAAATGTTTCTCTTCAAGTGAAGTCACCATTCCAAAAGAGTTTAATTTATCATCAAGTGAAATAATTTTTACAATATCCCCAATTGATGGTTTTAGCCCATTTGCAATAATAGTATTTCCTAAAATTTTAATAATCAAGCCAAAAGATGGCGAAAGTTCGGTTTTATTTAAGCTATTTTTTATTTGATTTAAACTCATTTTAATATCGATTTATCGGTCTATTTATTATGCTAAAAAACTCTTCTCTAGTTCTTTGTTCTAAAAATTGTCCTCTAAGAGCCGAACTTATCGTAGTTGAATGTACTTTTTCAACTCCTCTCATCTCCATACACATATGTCTAGCCTCAATCACAACTCCAACTCCTAGTGGATTTATGGAACTTATCATCGCATCAGCTATTTGTTCGGCTAATTGTTCTTGAAGTTGAAGTCTTCTTGCATAAACTTCTACCATTCGAGGTATTTTTGAAAGTCCAACAACTTTTTTATTTGGAATATAAGCAATACTAGCTTTTCCAATAATTGGTAAAAGATGATGTTCACAAAGCGAGTAAAATTCGATATCTCTAACAACTACCATTTCATTATTAGTGCTTTCAAATAGAGCTTGATTTAATATCTCTTTTGGATTTTCTTGATAACCTTTTGTCATATATTGAAATGCTTTATAAACTCTCTTTGGAGTATCAATTAAGCCCTTTCTATCTACATCTTCGCCGATAATTTCAAGTATCGTTTTTATAGCTTCTTCAAATCTTGTTTGTTCATCTGTTTTAATTTCTTTATCTTTTGTCAAGGGTTTCTCCACTTATTTTTTAAAAAACTATTATAGAATATAAAGATTTATTTTGTTATTATAGTATAATTAAATATTTTAAAATTCTAAAAGATAGGAATGAGTTAATGGAAATTAAAGTAAATAAAATTGATAGTGCAAATGTTAAAGTAGAAGGAGCATTATTAATAAGTGATATTGAAAAAAAAGTTGAAAAAATTGTAAGTGATGCTGCAAAAAATATGAAAATTGATGGTTTTAGAAAAGGTAAAATTCCACTTACAGTTGTCAAAAAAAGATTTGGAGATAAATTAAATCAAGATGCAGAAAATGAAGTATTAAGAGAGCTTTTAGCTCAAGCTATTAAAGATTTAAAAGTTGCTCAAAATGAGATAATGGGGGAACCTTTAGTTAGTAAATATGAAAAAGGTGCAGATAAGATTGAAGTTGAAATTAAACTTAGTTTAAAACCTGCAATTGAAGTTGGCGAGTATTTATTATTAACTCCAAAAGTGGAAAAAATTGAAGTTAGCGATGCAGAAATTAACGAAAGAATTGAGAATTTAGCTAAAGCACAAGCACCTTTAAAAAAAATAAAAGGTAAAAGAGGTTTAGTAAATGGCGATTATGCACTAATTGACTTTGAAGGTTTTGTAGATGAAAAACCATTTGAGGGTGGAAAATCTACAAATTACACTTTAGAGATTGGAAGTGGCAATTTTATTGTTGGTTTTGAAGAGCAACTACTTGGAATGAAAGCAGATGATGAGGAAGATATAAAAGTTACTTTTCCAAAAGATTACCAAAATAAAGAGTTAGCTGGTAAGGATGCTGTATTTAAAGTTAAATTACACGAAATTCAAGAGAAAGAAAAAGTTCAGATTGATGATGGATTAGCAAAAAATATATTAAAAAATGAAGAAAATCCAACACTTTCACTTTTAAAAGAAAAAGTTGCTGAACAAATTAAGTCAGAGAAAAAAGAGAAGTTGTACAATGAGTTAAAACCTATCTTGCTTGATAAATTAATAGAAGCGATTAATTTTGATTTACCTGAAGTTGTGGTTGAACAAGAGTTAGATTTAGTTTTAAATAATAAATTTAGAGTGATGTTAGCACAAGAGTTAAAAGAGTATCAAGAGAGTGCTGAAAAAGTAAAAGATTTAAGAGAATTTCTAAAAAGCGATGCTATTAAGAGTGTAAAAGCTACTTTTATAGTTGATGCATTATCTAAAATAGAAGAAATTGATGCTAGTGAAAATGAAGTGGCACAACAAATTTATTATGAAGCACTTCAATATGGACAAGAGCCACGAAAATTAATAGAGATTTATCAAAAACAAGGCTTAATTCCTGCCATAAAAATGGCAATAGTTGAAGATAAGTTACTTTCAGCACTACTTGATAAAAAATTACAAGAGGCTAAATAATGAGTTATTATGTTCCTGTTGTCGTTGAAAAAACGGGCAGAGGTGAGCGAAGTTACGATATTTATTCAAGGCTTTTAAAAGATAGAATAGTAATGCTTAGTGGTGAAATTAACGATGTAGTAGCCTCTTCAATCGTTGCACAGTTACTATTTTTGGAGGCTGAAGACCCTGATAAAGATATCTATCTTTACATCAATTCTCCTGGTGGAGTTATTACAAGTGGATTTTCAATTTATGATACCATGAATTATATTAAGCCTAATGTTTGCACAATTTGTATTGGTCAAGCCGCTTCAATGGGTGCGTTTTTACTTAGTTGTGGTGAAAAAGGTAAAAGATATGCACTACCAAATAGTAGAATAATGATACATCAACCATTAGGCGGGGCTAGAGGACAGGCAACTGATATTGAAATTCAAGCTAAAGAAATTTTAAGAATGAAACATATAATTAATGATATTTTGGCTGAAAAAACAGGTCAATTAATTAAAAAAATCGCAAAAGATACAGATAGAGATTTTTTTATGAGTGCAAGTGAAGCAAAAGAGTATGGTATAATAGACAAAGTGCTTGAGAAAAGTTTTAAATAAAAGAGAGAATTTGCAATGATTAATTTTAAACAAGATAGTAGTTTAATTGATGTAACTAAAAAAGAAGGAAAGCCTCTATTTGGTGAAACAGAAACTCCAAATGTAGCACAAAATCAAGAATTAAATGAGCCTATTACGGAAGTTGAAAATTTTGCAAGAATGATTTTAGATAAAATGGGCGAAGCAAATATTCCACCGACTCCAAATAATTATCAACTCTATTTTGATAGGCTTTTAGATGAGCAATCAAAAGATTTTAAAAAACATATTTTCGATATTATGGAGCTTGAAGAGGCGAGTAGTTCTTCTGAACAACAACTTTATCAACTTGAAACGAAATTAAAAGAAGATATAAATTATATCAAAAAAATACTATCTATTATTTCAACTGTTTATAATAATTTAAGTAAAATGATAGTTATAGCTAAAAAACGAGAAAAAGAGTTAGATACTATCGCAAATCCTTTAGCTATTCAAAATATTGCAAACTCTCTTCATAAAGATTTATCAACTGTACTAAATATGAGTAAAGACCAACTTTTAGAGTTAAAAGATTTATATGGTAAAAGTAGTGCTATTATTCAAGAAATTAGTGCGGGAAGTATTTTTGACCAAGAATTTAGTGGGCTTTACAATCAAAAATATTTATTTGCTCAAATTGAAAAAGAGCGAAAAGCTATCTCTCAATTTAATCATAATTCTACTATTGTGTTTGCAAAACTCTCAAGTAAAGTTATGAAAGAGATTGGAAGTAAAAAAGGGCTTTTACTTGCAACTAGAACTGTTGCAAAACTATTCTTAAAAACTTCAAGAAGAAGCGATATTATCGCTCATTATGGTGAAGGTATTTTTGCCATGGTGCTTAAATATACTGATATTGAAAATGCAAAAAGAGCTACAAATAGACTTCAAGACCTCGTTACCGCAGCTCACTTTTTCTTTGATGATAAAGATATAGAGCTTGAAATTAGCATAGGTTTAGCAAAGATTTTACCTGTTAGAACAACTGAAGATACGATGAATTGTGTTTTAAATGCATTAAAACAGGCTGATAATAATCCAAATGGATTTTTAGCAATTTGTTCTGGTGATGAAAGCGAAGGTTGAAATTAGCGATATGGTGAAAGAGGTTTTGACTTATCCAAATAAAACATTAAAAGAAATTTCGAAGGATGTTAAAAAATTCGATGAAAAACTTCATATTTTATTAAATGATATGTATGATACTATGATGGCTAAAAATGGAGTTGGTTTAGCTGCAATTCAAATTGGAACTGCACTTAATGTTTTAATTATCAATCCACTTGATGAAGAGAAAAATCAGAAAAAAGAGGATTTAATTGAAGTTATAAATCCTAAAATTATTTTTGCTGAAGGTGAAGTTATATTTAATGAAGGTTGCCTTAGTGTGCCTAGCTTTTATGAAGATGTAAAAAGAGCTAAAGTAATTGAAATTGAATTTTTTGATAGATTTGGTGAAAAAAAAGTTATAAAAGATGATGGTTTTTTAGCAATCGCTTTTCAACACGAAATTGACCACTTAAAGGGACATCTTTTTATTGAAAAATTATCTATTATCAAAAGAAAAAAGTTTGAAAAAGAGTGGAAAAAAAAATCAAAAGTTAAAAAGTGAAAAAATTATTATCAGCTAATTTAATTGGTTTTGATGCAACAAAAATAGAAGTTGAAACAACTATGACAAGGGGACTTCCAAGTTTTTCGATAGTTGGATTAGTAAACAATGCTATTTTAGAATCAAAAGATAGAATAAAATCAGCACTTCTTACAAACTCTTTTAAAATTCCACCTCTAAAAATTACCGTTAATTTATCTCCTTCAGACATTAAAAAAGATGGAAGTCACTTTGATTTATCGATAGCTTTATCGATTGCTTTGTATGAGTTCGATATAAATTTTGATGATTTATTTGTATTTGGTGAAGTCGGACTTGATGGGAGTTTAAAAGATACGAACTCTATTTTTCCAATCGTTTTATCACTTGCAAAAAATTCTATTTTAAAAAAAATTTTAGTGCCAAAAGAGAGTGTCGAAAAACTTTCAAAAATTCCAAACTTAGAGATAATAGGTGTTTCATCTTTGGCTGAAGCGGCTGAATTTTTTATTCATAATAATAATAATTTGGAAGTTATTAAAAGTAGTGAATTAAGGGCAAATTTTATAAATATCCAAAATGAGAAATTTTTTTATGAAGAGATTTTTAAGCTTGATTTTTTAGATGTCAAAGGTCAAAGTGTTGCAAAAAGAGGTGCATTAATTTCAGCTAGTGGAATGCACAATATTTTGTTTGAAGGAAGCCCAGGAAGTGGCAAGAGTATGATAGCAAAGAGGCTTCGGTACATTTTGCCACCATTAAGCTTAAATGACATTTTAGAAAATGCTAAACTTACTTCACTTGATGGAAAAGAACCAACTTTTAAAGCTGTTAGAAATTTCAGAAGTCCTCATCATAGCTCAACTAGAGCTAGTATTTTTGGGGGTGGAAGTAAAAATGCAAAAATAGGTGAAATAGCTTTAGCAAATGGTGGGATTTTATTTTTTGATGAATTTCCACATTTTGCTAAAAATATATTAGAAGCACTCCGAGAACCACTTGAAGATAACAGAGTTTTAATTTCAAGAGTAAACTCAAAGATAGAGTATGATACAAAATTTTTATTTATTTCGGCTCAAAATCCTTGTCCTTGTGGGAATTTATTAAGCACTAAAAAAGAGTGTAAATGCAATAAACTTGAGATAAAAAGATATAAAAACTCAATTTCCGAGCCATTGCTTGATAGAATTGATTTATTTGTACAAATGAGTGAAATAAGTCCAAATGATACTTCAACATATTCATCTAAAGAGATGTTTGAAAAAGTTTTAAAAACATTTGAAATTCAAAAAAAGAGAGGTCAAAAGGAGTTAAATGGTAAAATGAGTGAGGTTGAAATTGATAAATTTTGTCAGAGTTCTTCTGAAGCAAAAGAGATACTTCACAAAGCAATTGAAAGTTTTGGGCTTAGTTTTAGAAGTGTGAATAAAATTTTGAAAGTTTCAAGGACAATTGCAGATTTAGAAGCCGAAGATATAATTAATAAAAAGCATATTTTGGAGGCTTTGAGCTTTAGAAAGAGATAATTTAATTTAAAGGATTAAAATAATGAAAAAAGGAATTTTTACAAGTTTAGTTGTAGCTTCATTTTTAGTTGGTTGTGGTGGTGGTGGAGGTAGTTCTGGCACAAAAACAAATACTAACACAAACACAAATGTAAATAGCAATATGGTGATAGCTGATATTTTTCCAAGACTTCCAAAAGTTCCATTAGATGGTAGTTTAAAATTAACAGCCGTTGTTATGAATGATTATACAAAGACGATAATAGGCTCTTCTTTAAATACTCCTGTTGTGATTAATTGGAGAAGTTTAAATAAAGAGATAGCTGAAGTGAGTAATGATGGGGTTATTTATGCTTTGAAGGAAGGAAGCACTAAAATCGAGGCTAGTATCGATGGAAGTAGTGTAGGGCTAAAAAATCCTATAAAACATACAATTGATGTAAAAGTTGTGAATACTGTCGGAAATATTGCAGAAATTTCACTCTCACCAACTAGAGCCACAATTGATTTAAATAAGGCTAAGAGAACATTTGATTTAACAGCAATTGACACAAGTGGGGTTTTAACCTCTTTAAGTCAAGGTAAAATTGAATTTAATATTTCAAATCCTCAAAATACAGCAACTAAAATTATAAAGACGATACCAACTGTTAGCAAGGGTGAAAATAAGGTAGACATTGAAACTTTAGGCGATAGAATAGGTTATGTTTTTATTACTCCAACTTATATAGATAGAGATAATGCTGAATTAATGACAACGGGAACTCCTTTAGTTGTACAAGTTAGTGATATTCCAAAAGCAAATCCAGATGATAAAGACCCAACTAAAAATTTAAATGCAGGGAAGTTTTTAGACCTTAAAGTTAATGAAGTTGATGGTAGAAAAGAGTTGCACGTTGTTCATTATGATGAAAAAAGCAAAAGATTAAAATACTCATATTTTAATGGAACTTGGAAAAGTGAAAATATTAAACCATCGCAAACTGATGCAAATATTAGTGGAATTGGTGCAAAAATCGTACTTTCACCGTTTGAAAATAATTACAAAAAACCAATAATCGTAGCGCTTGAAGATAGCAATATTACACTTTGGTATAAAAACGATTTAAATAATTGGGTAGATAAGCCTGTTTCAACTAATCCACCGATTGAGCCTATTTTAAATTATGTTTACAATAGTGATGATAAATTTTTAGATTCAATTGTTGATGAAGATAGTAAACTTATCTATGTTGCATATTTTTCTCCCGTTCAAAATAGAATTTATCTTACATATAGTTCTATGGATAATTCAAAAGAGCTTGATTTTTCAAAAAATATTCTTCCAATTAATGTAGGAAATCATGTTCAATCACTTTCTTTAACACTAAATGAACAAAAACAGCCTAGAATCGCTTTTGCAACTATCAAAGATACTACACAATCTTCTGATAAAAATGGAGTTTTTTATGGTTCTATAAACTTTAATACAAATAAATTTAGTATTGAAAAAGTAGATGGCACAACTGGAGATGAAAAGGGAGTTGTGTTAAAACTTCATAAAACTAATAGACCTTCATTAATTTATCACACACCATCTAATAATTTAGTTTATAGAGAAAGAAATGAGGAGCATCCAAATCAGTTATATGCAAAACAGTTTGTTTGGACTTCATCGGTTGTTAGTTATAATGAGCCAATTACAAAAATAACTTCAGCTGATTTAGAGATAGATTATTATAATTCACCTAGAATTGTATTTAATTCAGATGATAAAATAAGATATGCAAGAAGAGTGTATCTTAAAAATAATGAGTGGATTGTCGAAACTCCTGAAGTTTCAAGTGGAAAATTTGGCGAATATAAAGCGGTTGAGATAGATAGTGAAAATAGAGTTCATATCGTTTATACAAGTGATACCGATAAATGGTTTAAATATTGGGCTGAACCTATGTTTTTTGATTATAGAAAATATGAGCTTAATAATTATATTCCAAGTATAGATGTAGTGAATTAGGGGTTATGAAATGAAAAAAATAGTTTTTTCTTCTTTAGCAATAATTTCTTTTTTAGGTTGTGGAGGAGGAGGTAGTAGTTCATCTTCTCAAACTTCTCAAACAATTAAAGAGCCAAAGATTGTTCTTTCAACTGAAAATTTGGATATGAAGTTAGGTGAAACTAAAAGTGTAAGAATAAAAGCATTAGATATTCCAGATAGTGCGATAATCGAGACAAATATTACACACTATCCAAATAAAGCACTAAACAACCCTGTTGTTGTGGATTATATTACAGACACAATTTCACATAAAAACGATAAAGATATAAATTTGTTGCTTTATGGTGCTAATGTTGGAAGTAGTATTATAACTTTTATACCTGATTTTAATCCCAGCAATAAGATATTAAGAGCAGTGGAGAATTATCCTAGACTTGTGATAAATGTAAAAAATAATCTTACTGGAATTGATGAAGCTAATAATGTAATAAACATTAACAATAAAATTATAACAACATCAATTTATAAAATTTTTAAATTTGGTGAGCAAGATGTTTCTACAAAGCTTGAGTTACAAACACCTTCAGAGTGTGGAGAATTTACATCTATTGATAAAAGTGATATGCAATTTTCGTTAGATGATAAAAAAGTATTAATAAATTTAAATTTATTCCGATATAATATACAGGGAGATAGAGAGTTTTCAAAAGTTATCACTGTTCTTGATGTTACAAGTCAAGAAATAAGGGATAAAGGTGAGATTGTAGTCATTCCACCTAAAGCAAAAGAGTTTAGTGGTATGAATTTTGCTTTAAATGGGGTTGATATCAATAATACTTACGAAATAGAGTTAGGGACAGATATGTGTAAAGCCAAGTTTAAATTAACTATTTTGAATTTGTTCGACGATAGCGACAAAGATGGTGTGAGAGATGATGTTGATAGTTGTCTAAATACTCCATTTGGTTCAAAAGTTAATGAATTTGGTTGTAGCATAGATAAAGATAGTGATGGTTTTGCTGATGATGAAGATGAATGTCCTACTGAAGTAGGAACACTGAATGGTTGTCCTGATAAAGATGGAGATGGAGTAGCTGATAAAGATGACTTGTGTCCAATTGAAGCAGGGACAATAGATACAAAGGGTTGTCCTGATAGTGATGGAGATGGGATTGCTGATAAAGACGATTTGTGTCCAAGCGAAGCAGGAACAATAGACACAAAAGGTTGTCCTGATAGTGATGGAGATGGGATTGCTGATAAAGATGATTTGTGTCCAGAAGAATTTGGAGTAAAACCTGATGGTTGTCCACTTCCAACACCAGCAACGACAACAAGTGGTGGAAGTAGCACTTCAACTACAAGTACGAGTAGTGGTGGTAACACTGTGGTAAATAGTGATGCTGATGCTTGTACTACAAAAAATGGTTATTCGGTTGCATCTCATAAAGTTGGTGATTCGTCATTTAGTAATGGCTATGTCTATTTTAGAACATTGACACCTTATATTTTGAAGTTATATTATAAAACTCCAATAAGTAGGGCAGCTGATAGGTCAGTTAATTTAAATAGTTATGATATTCCTGATACTAGTTATAAATTTTTTTTAGAAATTTCAAATGCTCTAGCAACTGGAAGTGCTTTTTATATTGACAATAAAGGTAAATGTTATAAGAGTTATTTTCCAACTGAAGAAAGTATCAGTGGGGGAGTTTTCCCTGATAAAACTTTAATTTTCGTTAAGTAAACTTAAAAAAGGAGATAAAATGAGAAAGTCAACGATTAGTTTAGTAGCTGCACTAGCACTAAGTTCAACAGTGGTTTATGCTGGATATGGGTCAAATGCAGGTTATAGTACAACTAAAAAAGTTAATATTGAAAATCAACAGTGGATATTAGTTGGTTATCCAGGTGGTGGTGCTGTTCCAACAAGTGGTGGAAGCACTAATTATGTTGCTGCTTATAGTAGTGTACCAAGTACAACGAGTAGTCTTAATGATGGTGGAATTTATCATCCATCAAACTGGAATGATGATTTTAATGCGAGTCTTGGAGCTGCTCTTTTAGATCCAAATAATGTTGGATATGGACTTGAAGATAATGCTACATTTAAAATAGAAGCTAAAAGTGGTTATTGGAGTCAGTTATTAGCACATTCTAATTTTTCAGTAACTAATGTTGGTGAGCCTGGGATTTACCTTCCATACACTGGGAATGATAATTTTATGAATGTCTCTGCATTTGATACAATTCCTCCAATTGCAACTGCATCGTCAGTAATGGATATTAAATTAGATGGTACAAATACAGGTGCAGATCCTATTGTTAGAATTACTTATTCGCCTAAATTTGAAAATTTTAGTTTTACTTTATCTTTAGATTCAAATGAGTCAAATAATACTACTTATACAATGACATTTAAAAATGGTGGAACAGTATATATTTTAAATGATCCAACAGTAAGTAGTGCAAGACCATATACTTATGAGTTAATGGAATTTAATGCAACTGTTGGTACGGGTTATGGTGTAATAGGTGTTGGAAATGATGCCAATGTTTCTTTTGGCGTAAGTGGGATACATGGTGGACTTGGTAGCCCATCACCAATAAGTAAAGATGCAAACTATACAGTTGCAAAGTTTGACTCTACAGGTCAATCTTGGATGGTGTATGAAGGTAATTTAACAGGTGGTAAAATAAATACAAATTCATTATATGATAGTAGTAGTAATGCTAATAAGGTTGAAAAAGCTCATGCATATTGGTACAGACTAAATTTAGGCTCACCTGCCATAAATTTAAGCACTTCTATTACAGTAAAAGATGAAGATGTTGGAGTAACTGATATTAGTGCTATATTAAAAGATGATAGCTGGAATTTATTAGCTCTTCCAAAAGGTCATATTAAACACTCACAAGGTGGTATAATAGTTCCAACTGCTGCAACAGGTGTTATAGAATTTAAGGGTTTAAGCGAAGATGGAGTAATGGGTGCAATTGGCATGGGTACTGCAGTTGTTACTCAAGCTGCAAGAAATATTAATGCTTACATTGATACAAATGGAACTTTAGTTAATATTCCAATTAGAGCATATCCGGCTTCGAATGGTGTTCTTATTATAAGTGATGATCAATTGGAATTTAATTTATCTTCAACAATTACGGCTCCTGTTTATTCAATAGGTGGTAAAAAATTAGGAACTAACGGTAAAACAGTATTGGGTGAGCCAGCAGTTGGTATAATGTTAAATAGTGGTTTCTATGATAAAAAATATGTAGGGACATTAACTATAGAAATACCTGATTTATATAGTGGTTTTAATGGAGTTGAAGTAAACTTAACTAATGTTACAGATGTCTCTACAATGAGAGATAATATTGTGACTGCTATGTATAATCAAGCTTGCTTACATGTTGATGGTGATTACAATGTAACTATGTTTGATGCTGATTTTGATAGTACGAATGATAGTTTGTTGATTGCACTGAGAGCAAAAGGTGATAGAAATATAACAGCCGATACAATCAATCCTACAGTTTGTACTAATAATGGAATTACAAGAAGTGGTTATAATGATAAGTACTTAAGAATAGGTGTTCGAGAAAACACTTATATTAAACCTTATTTAGCAAGACTTGATGGAAATTTTAGTACTGTATCAGTTGTTGATAATGCAGGAAATGTTTATGCTAGAGCTTCTATAGCTACAAATACAATGGGTATTACTATAACTGATTCTGGATTTACATTTAATGGTGCTGGAAGTCTAAAAGATGGTAATGCAAGTCATGCGCATGGTACATATGTGGAGTATAATTTGACAGGTACTCCTAGTTATACTGTTGATACAAGTGAAGGGAATTATACATATTTTATCACTAATAGTAGGACTGTCGATTTAGTAGAGAGCAATGTAACAGATTATAATTTAACTGGAAAAAGTAAGTATTCTATTTTATCAACTAAAGCTAAACAAGATGTATTAGAAGATGTTACATACTTAACTTCAACACAAAGAAAAGCTAGAACTTGGGCAAGTCCTGATGCTGGGGTTACTAAGTATGATGTTAATGCAACATTCTTAAAAGGAATAGTTAGTTATGCTTATACACTAGCAGATTTAGCTCAAGCTCCATTAGTAAGTGCTGGAAGTTTAAATACAGGAACTTCTGGAATTGGTGGTTATTCTAGTACAGATAATTTGAACATAAATACAGTTTGGTCTGTTGATATGCCAAAAAGTGGACCTCTTTATGATGTAGTGAATGCAATAGGTAAGGCTCCTGCTAGAATCTTAACTTTTAGAAATGGTATGTATAATGAACTTAATTTAAAAAGTACAAGTGATACAACAAAATGGTTTGACAGTGAAGATTTATTTTATGTTTCAGCATTTAATGGTTTTTGGGTACAAACTGATTCAACAATGCAGGATTATACTATTAATACTCCTACATCACAAGATACTGGTGAGTATGTGGTTCAAACTCACTATGATATGGTAACAAATACAAGTAGTAACTATGTATTTAAAAAATGGGAAGTTAGTAATATTAGCTCAACTAATGGACTTGGTGTATCTATGCATAATATTTCTGTTGCAGATTCAAATATGAGTGCACAATTTACTTCCGTAAGTGGTGGAAATGAGAGATATGAAATTTTAATTGATCCATTTACATTTAGTGATTTTAGTGAGAGTGGATTTAGTGGAAGTAAGTCAGTGACTATTACTAATGGATTTGAATCAGTTAGTACTGACCCAATTACATATAGTGATATCACAAAACCGACAACTCCAACTTTGACAAGTATAGTGAACAATATTGTTACAACTTCGGCAGTTGATGGAACGATGGAGATTCACTTAAGCTATATAGATGAAGTCAATTTATCATTTACTAGACTTGCTTCTACGACTAATGCAAGTTATACTATAAAGCCAACTGACATAAATGTATCTTCTAGGCTTATTAATACGACTGCATCTACTTTAGCTGGGAGTGAAATAAATGAGACAAAAGTTAGAATTTTTAATGTTGGTTCTTTAAGTGATGGTAGTAGGGGTTTATCTTCAGATATTTTGACTACGGTTTATCCACTATTTAATGTTGCATTAATAAATCCTACTACAGCTGGAGGAGATTATAACTTAAGTTTAGCTACTGCAAGTGACTTAAATCAAACAGAATTAATTGATGCGGATGGTGATGGTAGTGGAATTAAAGAAACAAGAGTTCTTTACGAAATGATTAGTGACGATGGAGTTGATTTATCGGCAAGTTCTAATCCAGCTAAATATGATATCAACGGTACTAAAATAGTTTTAGCTAATACAGCTTTAGGTAATGGATTTGATGGTGTTCAAATATTGTCTAAGCAGTCTGGTAAGAAGGCAGTTTTATCTTATAGACCGAACGGTTTAACAACAGGTGTTTTAGGTTCAGGTGGGGTTAAATTAATAGATGTTTATGATGGAAGTACTGGGGTTAATAAATATATAGCTCAAATTGGATTTAAACATGATGGTAATAATTATGATTTCAATAAAACAAAATGGTATTTGTATAGTGAAGATACTAGCAAAATGTATGTAGGTATTTTTGAATTAAATGCAAGTGGAACTTCAACTCAATTTATGAATTGTGCAAGTGGAACTGCTAAGTGTAATATTTTAACTACAAATGCAACTTTAAGTGTTAATTAATTTTAAAGAGGAATTTTCCTCTTTAACTTTTTTATTTTATTAACTTCAAAACTTTGTCTACCACATTTTCAACACTAAATCCAAAATGATTAAATAATTTTTCAGATGGAGAACTTGCTCCAAAACTACTCATACAAATCAACTCATCAGCAAATCTATACCATTCAATGCCACTTGCTGCCTCAATTGCTAAAACTTTTGTTGTTGGTAAAATAATGCTATCAATATAAGCTTCATCTTGAGTTATAAATAAATCATAACAAACAATACTCGCCACATTTACTAAAATCCCTTTTTTTGCTAACTCTTTTGCACTTTTTATTGCAAGTTCTACTTCACTTCCAGTTGCAATTAGTGTAATAGTTGCATTTTCTGTCTTTTGGATTAAATATCCACCTTTAAAAATATCTCCAAAAGAGTTGGAAGTATCAAGAATAGGTAATTTTTGACGGCTTAGCACAAAGCCACTTGGTGCATTTAATTTTAGTGCCATTTTCCACGATGCAATATTTTCATTTGCATCAGCTGGTCTAAAAACATAAAAATTTGGCATTGCTCTAAATTGAGTTAAATGCTCAATTGGTTGATGTGTTGGTCCATCTTCACCAACTCCGATACTATCGTGTGTCCAAATGAAAAAATGTTTAATTCCCATAAGTGAAGCAATTCTAGCTGAAGGTTTTAAATAATCGCTAAAAACAAAGAAAGTAGCACTAAAA
>DZAZ01000097.1 GCA_022729755.1 Helicobacter cetorum
ATAAGTCCAAAATATTTCAATATTGTCATTCCCGTGCAAACGGGAATCCACTATTATAGAGGATTTATGGATTCCCACTTTCCCCACTTTCGTGAGGATGGGAATGACAGCAAAGCTGACTTATGAGCCTGCCTCACTTTCAACAATACCCCCTATTTTAAAGGGGGTTAGGGGGATTTGGGTGAAGACAAAATGTTAGATTCTTCATCCCGACAAGTCGGGATTCAGAATGACAGTCTAAATTGGATTATTAGAACTCCTCTTAAGTTCTATTTCTCTAATTACAATATTTTTGGAACATTATCGGTTAATTTTTTAACAAGTAGTACATTTTTTTAAATTTTTCCGAATATGCGTAAAAGTTCAATTTTGTTTTTTATCTTCTTGCTTTCAAGTCAAGTAACATTTTCTAATGTTAAAATTCTTAGCTGGCAAGTCCATACATCTTTCAATAATCCCAAACAAGTAACTGCTGACAACCAAAATAGATTGTTTTTTGCTACTCAAGGCGGCGTCTTGATTTATAATCCAAAAACCGGAGATGAGTACCTAATTAATTCGGGAAATGGGCTTTGGGACAATGATATTACTGAGATTTACTATTCCGAAAAAATCGAAAAAGTAATTGCAGGAAGCAATACAGGAGCTATAACTTTCATTGATAAAGAAATCAAACTTGATATTGTATTAGATATTACAAAAAGCAATTTTCCTGACAAGTCAATTAATACTATTATAGCTTATGGAAATACTCTGTATATTGGCACAGGGTTCGGTCTTGTCACTTATGATATGGATAAGAATATTTTTCGTGAAACTATTGGGAAAATGGGCGAGTTCTCGATAAATATCCCTGTAAAAAAAGCAATGATGGTAGATGGAAAAATTTATCTCGCTACTTCAGAAGGTGTTTGTTATGCGGATATAAATTCCCAATTAGCAAATCCAAGTTCATGGAAAACAATAAATGCAAATAATCAAAATGACGAATATCTACTTTGTACTTCACTAAATTTCGACAAATATTTTTCCACCAAAAATGATATTTATAAATTAGAGAATGATTCTTTAGTTCATATTTTATATAACGAATACGAAATTCAAAACTTAGGAGTGCATCAAAATAATGTTTACTTTGCTGATGCAGGTAAAATCTACAAATTAGATAAAAATTATTACAATTTTTACCCAGCTTATCCAGCCAAAAAAATGCTGTTCGGTTATAACTTGCAGGGAATTGATAACAATACACCACTATTTTTATATAGAGATAATGGGATAGGCTATTTTGCAGATAATAAGCTACAGTTCTACTCACCAAATTCTCCCGCCAGCAATTTGTTTTTTGATTTGGAAACAGATAAAAGTGGCAATTTATGGGTTGGAACAGGCGAGCTACCCTCAAAAGGATTTATGAAATTTGATGGGACAAATTGGTTAAATTATACTGTCACAAGTAATCCAAAATTTCTCACTGATAATGCAATGAATGTTTTAAGCTATGATGATACAACAGTTTATATTTCTACTTGGGGCAAAGGTTTGCTTAAATTTAATCCTAATAACCAAACTGAACTAATGTACTTTACAAGTGCTAACTCACCGATTGTTGGTTATGATGAAGATTGGTTTATAACAGGACAAATCAAACTCGACCGAAATAATACTTTATGGACTGTGAATTACGGCGAAAGCACTCAGGGTCCTGTGTTGATTAGTATGGATAATACAGGCAAGTTCAATTCATACAATAGTTGCATAAGCATTAATGATAGGTTTCGCTTTGCTTTGGAAATTGACGGCAATAATACAAAATGGATTGGCTCTACTAATGGTTCCGGTTTATTGTACCTCAATGAAAATGGCACTCCTGATGATAAATCTGATGATATTTGTGGTGTAATTAATTCAAGTTCTTATTCCAATTTACCTGATAATACACAAAATGCTTTGGCAATAGACCAAAGTGGTTCCTTGTGGATTGGCACTCCCGAGGGCTTAGCTTCTGTTTATAATCCATCGGCAGTTCTGTTGAAGCAAAAACCAATTATCCGTTCATTAAACAGTTTATCTCAACAAGCAATAAATGATATTTATGTTGATGCTGTGAACAATAAATGGTTAGCAACGAACGAGGGCGTATGGGTACTCAATCCAGATGCAACAGAGATTATTGATATAATTAACACAGAAAATTCACCCTTGAAAACTAATCGTATTCGTTCAATTACAGGTAATACTAATGAAGGAAAAATATTTATTGGAACCGATATACAATTACTCGAAGCAAACACGTTATTTGTTGCACCTTTGGATAAATACTCGCTTTTGTGTTACCCACAACCTTTCAATTTTTCTACTCATTCAGAATTAATAATTGATGGACTTGCTGTGGATAGTGAAGTTTGGGTAACTACAACTTCGGGCAGTATTGTCAAAAGGTTCTCTACAAGTTCTCGTAGGATTGTTTGGGATGGTTTGGACGAGAACTCAAACAAAGTGCAAACTGGAGTATATTTGCTTAATACACAATCCCGAACTGGAAATCAATCTTCATTACAAAAAATTACAATTATTAATAATTAAGTTTGTAAATATTATCATTAATTAGTTTTTATTGTGTTGGCTGTGGTATTAGATAAAAATAAAAAATAAGCGATAATACAAAAAAAAGGAAATTGTTGATTCTCACTGCCCAAAACGCAAAAAGCCTCGCAAATTAACATTTGACGAGGCTTTTCATTCTTGGTCGAGCCACTTGACGGACTTGAACCGCCGACCGGCTGATTACAAATCAGCTGCTCTACCAACTGAGCTAAAGTGGCTTTTTTGCTGTTTCAAAGAACAAGGTTTACAAAATTACGAAAAAAAAATATATCTACAAAATATTTTGTGAATTTTCTTAAAAATAAATTAAGTTTCCTTCAAAATTAATGTTCTTGTGAGAAGTGGATTGCTTCGTCTCGGCTTGTCGGTGCACGCAGTAACAAAGGTATTAATAAAAAACTTCCAAGATTTTGAACCTTCGGAAGAGTAAAAAATATAATTTTTCCACAACAAAGCTGAATTATTAAGTTTTTCATACAAATAGTTCCTCAAAAATAGTTATTTTTACAAATCTAATTCTTTCAAAAATAATAATCTTTGAAATCAACTTTATGAAAATCAATAAAATTTCCACTCAAATATTCCTTGCTGTATTGTCGGGAATATTGTTAGCTGCATCTTTTCCACCATTGCCGTTGCCAATACTTGCATTTGTTGGATTAGTGCCACTTCTAACAACTTTGTTCTATTTCGAAAAAACAAAAATATCAAAATACTTACTCGTGTACTTAACGTTTTTTGTTTATCACGCTGGTACTTTGTGGTGGATTAGCAGTTGGAGTGAAAAAACCGACACATTTTTATTGCTTGCTGGTTTGGCTTTAGATATTTTTCATCCATTTTTCTTTTTTGTTCCATTTATAATTTACTTTATGATAAACAAAAGATTGAATAAAATCTTATCGCTTTATCTTTTTCCAGCAATATATTTGATTTATGAATGGGCATTTGGACTTGGCGATATGGGTTTTACTTGGATGGCTCTTGGAAATACTCAAATGCTGAATATTCATTGGATACAATTTATTGATATTACAGGCATTTGGGGAGCATCGGCATTAATACTATTCACGAATGTATTTATTACTCATTTGCTAATTTTATATGCTCAATCTGAAAGGATGAGATTTTTGAAGTTCTTGATAAATAATAAAACTGCATCTTGGTTGCTAATTGGTATTTCTATAATTATTTTTGCTCCATATTTTTATTCATTATCAATAATTCAAAAATATGATTATAAAAATATGCTTAAAAAGAACAAATTGATTAATGTTGCTGTTGTGCAGCCAAATATCAATCCATGGGACAAATGGGAATCAGATACTTATCAACAGTATAACTTGCTTTTACATTTGTCCGATAGCATTATGCAATATGATAATAGTATCGATTTATTAGTATTCCCCGAGACTGCTTTGCCATTATTATCTTACGATTTCAATACAATGAAAGATGTATCGCTTATTAAAAATTGGTGTAAAGTTCGCAATGCAGCAATTCTAACAGGACTACCAGAATTTGAATTTCTGACAAAATCAAATAATTATCCTCCATTTGCTAAGAAATGGCCCAATGATACAAATTTAAGATATTATGCCTATAATTCATCAATTCTTATTCCTCCTGATTCCACTAATTTTAGTGTTTACCGTAAATCAAGGCTAACACCTTTTGCTGAATATGTTCCGTATCAAGATGTGTTGCCAGTTTTATTGAAATGGATTAATTGGGGAGTAGGAATTTCCAATTGGAACAAAGGACAAGGTCCACAAACAATGACTTATAATCGAAATGATAATATTGTTAATGTAGGAAATATTATTTGCATTGAGTCAATTTATCCTGATTATGTTGCTAAATTGACAAAAAAAGGAGCAAACTTACTCACAGTAATTACAAATGATGGCTGGTATGATCATACAATTGGTCCTCGACAACACTATTATATTGCCGTTACTCGTGCAATAGAAAACAGAAGATTTTTAGCACGGGCAGCAAATACAGGTGTGAGCGGATTTATTTCGCCTTATGGTGTTTCGCTTCAGGAATTGCCACAATATCAACAAGCATCAACCAATATGATGCTTCCTCTTATCGAAGAGCAGACAATTTACACAAAATATGGCGATTGGATTATTTATGTAGGATTAAGTTATTTTATAATACTTTTGTTAATTGCAATCATTCAAAAGTAAACGAGCAAGACATATTACGAATACGATATAATTTATTGAAAGAATTATCTGTAAAATTGCTCTACCACAATTTTGGCTTGAAATCTTCGCGATTGATAATCCTTGC
>DZAZ01000098.1 GCA_022729755.1 Helicobacter cetorum
AGCGAAAATGGAGTTACAACTACTGCAGAAACTCAAGATAATGCAAATAATCAAAGAATTATCACAGTTGTAGAAACTGATAGCAATGGTGAAAACTTTAGCTACTTTAAACGAATTGATGAAAACGGAGCCGAAATAAACAAACAAGACACCACAAAATCAAAAATCGCAAAAGGTGCAACTTATGATGTTTCACTTGAAAATGGTGTTCCAAAAATTGAAACTACAACAACAATGAAAGATATAAGTGAGATTAAGTTTTAGAGTTAGTTGGATTAAAAATCCAACTATTACTCAACTATTTTAAATTCTTGGTTTTTATATTCTGGAATAACTATGCCAATATTTGCATTAATATATGTTGGGTCTGCGATAGTAAATTTTTTATTTTTATAAATAAAACTTTCTCCATTTATATTCGATGATAGTGCAACTGCTGTTGCCATATGCGAAGAATAGACTACACCAACAACATCTAATCCCAAAATAGTTTTTACTAAATATGAAAACATAACGGCTCTATCTTCACAATCACTATATGGATAGTGTATTACCTCATCTGCAAACATACTTTTTTCATAATGAAATTGCTCAATATCGCTTTTGTAATTGAAAGCTTTTTGTGTAAATCTAAGTAAAAAATTTATAGCTTCAATTTCACTTTTTCCTCTTATTTTTTCTCTCAACTCTTGTGAGAGTGAAGCTAACAGTGGATAGTTAGTATCAAAATATAAGTTATATTCTAATGGTGGCATTGTTTTATAAAAATCTATTAAGTTTTTGCTATATTGAGCTTTGAATTTATAATTTTTACCTTGGTAATCAAACTGTATATTTTTATTAATTAAGCTATTATAAAGTTTAATAGGCAATTCTATTGCAAATGATAGTTTTTTATTTGCATTTTTGTGGTTTCCATTATAACTATTTAGCTTTTGGCTATATTTTTTATCTAAAATATAATATTTACTTCCATCAATTTCTACATATTTTTTATCATAAATTTTGTGTGAAACTTTAGAAAGAATATATAGCGAGTTATAATCGTATGCTAATTTTACATCAAAACCACTTTTTAAAAGTAGATACCATCTAAATAGAGTTGCTTTGTTATTATCTTTGATTAAAGCTTCTGCTAAGTTTTGAATTAATAGATATTTTGCCCAGCTATTTAATCCTAAACTTTTGGCATAAATATCTATTTGTGTTAAAAAGTTACTTACATCAATTTTTGATAAATTTTCAAAAGCTTTGCTAATTGAGTTTTGATTTATAGATATTAATGAAAAATTGATATTATCTTCATGAATAAAATTTAACTCTTCACCATAAAAGTTTATTTTAACTGTTTTTAAAGTTGTATCAATTTTGGGTTCTAATTTTGGTTTGCTAATTTTTATAGTTTCAGCTTCTTTTAATTTTACTAATGGTGATTTTATAATTTCACCTTTTGGCAACTCTTTTTCAAATTTTATGATTGGTTCTATTTTTGGTTTTGGTTTTTTATATATAGCACCTTCACTAAATGTTTCAAACTCTTTCCATTCACTATTTAAAAGTGCGATAAACTCTTCGTCTATACTCTTTTTATACTCTATATACTCACTATTTTGCGAATTTTTCCACTCCTCATATTCGCTATTTGCACTTAAATATTGAGATATAGCAACTATTGTTATTGTGTTTATTACTATTTTATTAATCTTTTTCATGAAAGTATTATACAATAACATGATGTTTTTAAAAAAAGGGGTTTTTTATGTATAAGGTTTTAGTAGTTGATGATGTATCAGAAAATATATCGCTTATTATAAATATTTTACAAAAAGAGTATCAAGTAATAGCATCAAGTAGTTCAAATCAAGCACTTCATTTAGCACAAAAAGCTTTGCCAGATTTAATATTACTTGATATATTAATGCCTATTATGGATGGGTATGAGTTATGTAGAGAGTTAAAAAAGAGTGAAATTACAAAAGATATTCCTATAATATTTTTAACAATATTAGATGAAATTACAGATGTTGAAAAAGGTTTTAATGTTGGTGGAGTTGATTATATTACCAAACCATTTGAGCCATCAATTTTAAAAGCAAGAGTGAAAACACATTGTGAATTAGCAAATCAAAAAAAAGAGTTATATAGATTTAATAATGAGCTTAAAGAGCTTGTGCAAGAAAAAGTAGAAGAGTTACATAAAGCACAACTTCACTCTCAAATGTTAGCTCGTCAAGCATCAATGGGAAATCTTATAGCAATGGTTGCACATCAATGGAAACAGCCAATATCTACAATAGCTATGATTGTAAATAATATATTAGTAGATATTGAACTTCAAATGTTAAATAATAGTAAATTAAGAGAAAATATGCTTGAAATTAGTAGATATGTAGAGTATCTTTCAGAAACTATTGATAATTTTAAAAACTTCTTTAAACCAAGAAAAGATAAAGAGTTAGTCTCAATTATAGAACTATTTGAAATAGTAAATAATATGATAAGAGCATCTTTGCAAAATAGTGGAATAAAATTGGATATTAGAGTAGATGAAGATATAAGTTTTAATAGTTATAAAAATGAGTTATTGCAAGTAATACTAAATATCATATCTAACTCCAAAGATGCGATAGTTGCCAATAAAATAGAAAATGGTTTTATAGATGTTGTAGCAAATATGAAAGATGATAATGTTGAAATAGAAATTTGTGATAATGGTGGTGGAATAGGAGTTGATATAATAGATAAATTAGGAGAACCTTACTTTAGCACAAAAGATAAAAGTGGAACTGGACTTGGACTATATATGTCTAAAAGCATTGTAGAAAAACATTTAAATGGGGAATTGAAATGGTTTAATAGCGATAGTGGAGCATGTTTTAAGATTACATTTTCTATTTAAAACATTAACACTAATTTAACATTTTTTAGATAAATTTACCAAAACCAAAAGGAGAGCTTATGAGAATTTTAATTATGTTTTTACTATCTATATTTGCACTATTTGCAAATCCAACACTATTTCAAAGTGTAGAAGCAGATAAAGCTACAATTCTTCAAAGTGGAAAAGACAAAGAGTATTGTCCTGTTTGTGGAATGAATTTACCAATGTTTTATAAAACAAATCATGTTTTGAAGCTAAAAAATGGTGATATAAAACAGTTTTGCTCAATTCACTGTCTTGTAGATTTTTTGACAAATGGCAAAATAGATTTAAAAGATGCAAAAAAAGATGCAAAAGAGGTTTTAGTTGTAGATACTACGACTAATAAATTAATAGATGTGAGAGTTGCTCATTATGTAATTGGTAGCAAAATCAAAGGAACTATGAGTAAAGTTAGTCAATATGCTTTTGCTACACAAGATGATGCTATAGCATTTCAAAAAGCAAATGGTGGTGAAATTGGAAATTTTGAAGATGCCCTAAAAAAAGCAACTGAAGATTTCAGCTCTGATAATATGGTAATAGAAGATAAGAAAGCCGAAAAAGCTTTAATGGGTGAAAAAATTTATAATAGTCAAATTTGTGATAAGTCAAAACTACAAGACAAACATTTTCATATAATTAGTGAAACAAAAACATATTTAAAAGATAGTGGTGCTTGTAAAAATTTAAATGAAGCACAACTACACTCACTTGCTTTATATTTAGTTTCAAAAGATAGCCATACAACAACCAAAAAAGAGCCTTTAAGTGTAAAAAAAGATGATAAATGTCCTGTTTGTGGAATGTTTGTAGAACCTTATAAAAAATGGGTTGCAAAAATTGAGTTTGAAAATAGTAAATATTTAGTTTTTGATGGAGCAAAAGATATGTTTAAGTTATATTTTGAACCTCAAAAATTTGGAGTAAAAGAGCTATTTAAATCAATACATGTTACAGATTATTATGATGTTTTTGGAATAGATGCAAAGAAAGCATGTTATGTAATTCATAGCGATGTTTTTGGACCTATGGGAAGTGAATTAATACCATTTGAAACAAAAGATAAGTGTGATGGTTTTGTAAAAGACCATGGTGGAAAAGTAATAAAATTTGAAGATATTACAAAAGATATAGTTTATTCACTTGATAAGTGATATACTCCCCTCTGCTTTAGCAAGGGGATTTTTGGTTTTGAATATTTTTGGGAGTGATATTATTTTCACTTATATGTTCTATAATTGTTCAAACTAACCTTTTAATAATTCTTTTCCTTTTTCACCATAAGTATTTTGAGCTTCCATTAATTTTTTCCTTCTATCTTTTTATTATTATATTTAAGTCAATTTTATGAATTACAAAATATGAGATTAGCTTTTAAACTTTTTCCCATACAAACTCTTTTATATTCTTCTCAAATTTATCAAACTTAATTCCAATCAAAAATATATCTTTGTTTTCACTTAAATACTTTTCATAATATTTTTTAGCTTTTATTTGTGCTAATGGCTCTTCATCGCTTATTTTAAATTCCAAAATATAAATGCTATTTAAGAATTTAATTGTTAAATCAATTCTACCTCTATTTGTTACATCTTCACCAATAATTTCAAGTCCTAAACTTTGCAAATAAACATAAATCACAGTTGCATAAAACCCTTCACTATTTTGCATTTGATTGTTTGTATAGTTATTATATGGAATAGAAGCAAATAGCGATATTAGTGAAGTTTTAAAGGTTTCTAAATCTTTATCAACTAAGGCTTTGTAAATATCTATTTTTTTACTATTTTTATCTCTGTCACCAAATAGTCTATCAATTATGAAATCATTAAATGAGAGTTTAACCTCTTTGTTTGGCAGTTTGAGTTTATAATTAATTGTTTCAAATGGTGTTATTTCTGTTTTTTCAATAGTCAAATATCCAGCTTGATAAAGAATAACTTCTAAATCTAAATTTTCTATATCAA
>DZAZ01000006.1 GCA_022729755.1 Helicobacter cetorum
CAAACCAACCACATCTTCGTTTTCTTCCTGTTGTTGTACCATATTCGTGACCAAATTCAGCCAATTTATCGCCATCAACTCCAAAATCTTCACTTGGAAAAGGTCCATTTCCAACTCTTGTACAATATGCTTTTGCAATTCCGATAACTTTTCCTATCTTTTTTGGTGAAATCCCTGTTCCACTACAAGCCCCTGAAACCGTTGTGTTTGAGCTTGTAACAAATGGATATGTTCCGTGGTCAATATCTAGCATACTTCCTTGAGCACCTTCGAGTAAAACTTTTTTGCCACTATTTAAAGAGTCCCACAAAAGTTTAGTAGAATTAATAATAAATGGTTTTAATGCTTTTGAGTAGATTTCTATCTCTTTTTCAAGCTCTTTTATATTGCAATTTACATTTAAAGCTTTGAAAATTGGAGCATTTAAACTTAAATAATTCTCTATTTGTTGCATTAATTTTGAAGTATTTGCTAAATCGCCAATTCTAAGTCCAATTCGATTGATTTTATCGCCATAAGCTGGTCCAATGCCTTTGCCTGTTGTACCGATTGCATCTTTACCTCGTAATTTTTCTCTAGCTATATCAATTTCACTATGATAATCTAAAATCATATGAGCTTTATCACTTATAAAAAGTCTACCCTCTAAATTCTCAAATTGTTGCATCTCTTCAAGTATCTTTTTAGGCGAAACTACAACCCCATTTCCAATCACATTAATTGCTTTTGGATTTAATATTCCACTAGGAATTAAATGTAGTGCAATCTTTTTGCCATCAACTACTATTGTATGACCAGCATTATGACCACCTTGATACCTTGATACAACATCATAACTTTTTGCAAGTAAATCGACGATTTTTCCTTTTCCCTCATCGCCCCATTGTAATCCTACGATTAAATCAGCTCTATTCATTTATCCTCTTTTAATATTTCTTCAATTAAATTATCTGTATAAATTGCAAATCCACTTGAGTTTGTGTCATCATCTTTATAATTCCCACCTGAAGCTATTACACTATTTTTATCTATAAATCTAAATATCAATCCATCATAATATCTATTGTGTGAATAATAAAGCGGTGAAATCACGATTTCATTATTTAAAGCATTAACTACTTGTTTAATTGCTAAAAGTTCATCTTTTATTGAAGTTGGAACTAAGCCTAATACTTCATTTAAATCTGTTATATTTTGCAAATAAATTAATTTCTTTAACCAAGCATTTTCGATTTTTAAAAGTTTTTCAAAATTTTGAGTTTTAAAAATTTCAAAATCTAAATTAAGCTCTTTTGCAATAATTTTTGGAATGTGATTATTTGAAATTTGTAAAGTTATACCATCATAACTAAACTCTTTTTTAAACTCATCAAAAATTTTTAAAAGAGTAGTTAAAATATTTTCTAAATTTGAATTATCTATCCATTCAGCCCCAATTTGGTAAATCTCACTTGTTGGATATTTAAAAACAGGCTGAATATAAAACCACTTTTTATGAGTTGTACTTTTGCCTAATCTTTTATTTATAATTCTAACTACATCTAAAGTACTATCAGCCCTTAGTGTAATTGATTGATTTTTTTCATTATTTAAATTTATAAGTTCTCTCTCATTTTCAATACTTTGGTGTTGTGAAAAAGAAAAATTTGAAGTTAAAATTTCTTCAAAGCCATTTTTATCCAAAACTTCACTTGCAACTCTTTCAATTTTTCTTTTTAATTTTGCAACTTTGCCAAAGTATAAATTGGCTCCTGTTGGTATTTCGTGTTCAAATATCAAAATTTAACCTTTTATTGTCTCAAAAAATACTCTATTAGCTGTTCCGTCAAATTTTCTAATATTAAGCTCATCTAGTGCTAGCTCAACCGCATTAACTGCCCACGAACTCTCATACAATGGAATATGTCCCATATGATTTATTCTAAAAATCTTACCCTTAACGTGGTCTTGACCACCAGCAATATTTACTTCATATTTTTCTTTTAAAATTTTTCTAATAGCATTTGATTTGTCAGTATAAACTGTTGTCATAGACAGTGCTGGAGATTTTGGATATATTTCAAGCCCAATTGCAATTAAGGCCTTTTTTGTAGCATTTGCACGAGAATAAGTATCGATAAATGTTGCAAACAAGCCATAATTAAACACTTGTTTTAATACGGCATTTAAGCCAATTATTAAAGTTGTAGCCGCTGTATAAGCGGTTGTGTTTTCTTGTTGTTTGCTTAATTCAGATTTAAGATTAAAATAATATCCTACTCCACCTTCTTTTTCAAGCTTTTCTATTGCTTTATCATTTAAGCCTATCATCGCAAGTCCAGGTGGAAGCATAAATGCTTTTTGGCTTCCAGCAATTAAAACATCGATATTATCAGTATAAATTGGCTCAACTAAAACGGCTGTAATTCCATCGGCTATAATCATAATATTTGGATTGATTTTTTTAACTTCTTTTGCAATTAGCTCAACAGGATGTCGTAATCCTCCAGCACTTTCGCAAATTTGAATGCAAAGAGTGTCAATTTGCTCATCACTTTTTATCGCATTTATCACATCTTCAACACTAGCAGGAGTATCCCACTCATATTTAAGCTCAAGCACATCTTTACCAAAAGCTTTAGCTATTTTGCCAAATCTCTCTCCAAATTTTCCAGAATTAACTACAAGTGCTTTTTTTTTGCAAAAATTTATAACACTTGCTTCCATTGCTCCAGTTCCACTCGAAGCTAAAAATATTATCTCTTTTGTTTTAAAAACTTTTAATGCTAAAGTTCTAGTTTCTTTAAAAATCTCTTCAAATTCAGGAGTTCTATGATGAATTGTTTTTGTTGCCATTACTTGGCGGATTTCTTCAGGTACGGGAGTTGGTCCAGGGGTAAGTAGTATCATCTTTTACCTTTTTTATAGAATTTTTAATTTTAGTATAACAAAAATTTTCTTTATACAAAATTGATAAATTCAACTTTTTTCGATTATTATAAGTTTAAATTTTGCTTTGCATAAAACTCTCTTTTAAATTCGCTCCATTTTTGATTTAAAATTGCAACTCTAGCTTCTTTCATAAGAGTTAAATAATAGTGTAAATTGTGGATTGTTGCAAGTCTAAAATATGTCAACTCTTTTGCGCGGTAAAGATGATGAAGATAAGCTCTTGTGTAATTTTGGCAAGTGTAACAATCACAAGCTTCATCAATTGGGCTTTTATCTAATTTATACTTTGCACTTTTTATTTGAACTCTTCCAAAATTTGTAAAAAGTGAGCTGTTTCTTGCATTTCTACTTGGCATAACACAATCAAACATATCAACACCTCTATCGATGTTTTCGATTAAATCTTGTGGAGTTCCAACTCCCATTAAATATCTAGGTTTATCTTTTGGCATAAATTCACTGACAAATTCAACTGTGTCATACATAGCTTGATTTTCCTCACCAACACTAAGTCCACCAATTGCAAAACCATCATAATCAAGTTCGCAAAGCTCATTTGCACTAACTTTTCTAAATTCAAAATCGATTCCACCTTGAATAATTGCAAAAATATTTTGATTTAAACCAATAGCTTTATTTTGATTTTGCCTATGATAATTAATTGATTCAATTGCCCAATTTGTAGTTCTTTTAATTGATTCTTTTATTCTCTCTTTAGTTGAAGGAAGAGCTACCAAATCATCAAGTATCATCATAATATCTGAATTTAAATTATATTGAATATCAAGCACTTTTTTTGGAGTAAACATATGTAAACTTCCATCAATATGGCTTTTAAATTTAATTCCATCTTCATAGTGTTTTGCATTTTGACTTAGTGAAAAAGCTTGAAATCCTCCACTATCAGTTAAATAACTTTTATCAAAGCCTGTAAAACCGTGAAGTCCTCCAAGTTCTTTTATAATTTCATCGTTTGGTCTTAAATAAAGGTGATAAGTATTAGCTAAAATAATTTCAGGTTTTAAGTAATTTTTTAAATCATTGCTATCAAGTGCTTTTATCGTTGCTTGAGTTCCAACGGGCATAAAGACGGGAGTTTGAATAGTTGAATGTGCAGTTTTGATAGTTGTAGCTCTAGCTTTGCCCTCTTGTGCATTAATTTGAAAATCCATTAATTACCTTTTTTGGCGAAATTATATCAAAGTTAAGCTTCTATAAATAAGATTTCAATTGCTTGAATAATTTTTAAACCAACATTATAAGCAAAAGCACTATCATTCATAAGCGAAGTTCCCATTGATGAGGTGATTTTTCCACTTCTAATAAGCTCATCAACAGTTGAATTAATCATAGCATCACTCATTTCTAACTGTTTTTTTAACATTACAAATTTACTTAAAAGTGTTGTATCTTGCGGATTTTTACGAATTTTTTCTACTTTTCTCAAAACTTGACCTAAGTTTTCTCTAAGCAAATTGTACTCTTTTTTAATATAAGCATTATTTGAAAGTGAATATTTATCGATATTAGTTTCCAACTCTTTCATCTCTTTTAATGCTTCAATAATATCTCTTGTTGCAATTTGTAAGTTATAAATTTTCGTTATCTCTTCAGCACTCATATTTGTTTGAGCTTTAGCCGAATATTCAAAGATTGCATCATAGAGCCATTTTACTTTTTCTTTGTAAAGTTCATCAATATTCATAGCCATTTTATCTTTACTATTTTCAACAATTTCTTTCATATCTATTTCAGAGCGAATATCTTTTCTATTTAAATTTAGTGCGTGAGCAAAAACTTCAAGAGCATTTTCATATAAATGATTTATTTCACTTCTAATTGCAGTAATTGAAGAAGTTGGGTCTCTAAGTAATGCTTCATTTAAATATTTTAATTCACCAAATCCATTTTTATTAATAAACATTTTTTCAAGCACTAATACGATTTTATCGATAAATGGAGTTAAAATAATTACTCCAACCACATTAAATAGTGTGTGAAACAGTGAAAGTTTCATCGCTAAATCATTTCCAAAGCCCGAGAAATTGGCAATGATATCAATTATAATTTCAAACTCTTTAATGAAAATGATTGCAATTAAGCCAGTAATAATATTAAAAAATAGATGTGCTAGTGCTAATCTTTTTCCCGCAGAATTTGAAGTTAATGCACCTAAAATCGCAGTAATTGTCGTACCAATATTAGCTCCAATTGCGAGTGCAAACGAGTTTTCATAAGTGATTTGTCCTGTTGAAAGAGCCGTTAAGACAAGTGCCATTGTAGCGAATGAACTTTGCATTATTATAGTTGCAAATATTCCAATTATCATAAATACAATAAGTCCCAAAATTCCACTCATTGCATAAGTTGATAAATCTATGAAATTTTTAGCACTTTCAAATCCATCTTTCATAAATCCAATTGCAAGTAGTAAAATTCCAAGCCCAATTACGATATCACCGATACCTTTTGAAGTTTGATTTTTGCTAAATTTAAACACAATTCCAATTGCAACTATTGCTAGTGCATAAGATGAAATTTGAAGTTTCAATCCAACAAAAGAGATAAGCCAAGCAGTTGCCGTACTTCCGATATTTGAGCCAAATATAATTCCAATTCCAGCTGAAAGAGTGATTAATTCAGCACTTAAAAAACTAATAGCAATTAGCGAAACCAGTGAGCTTGATTGCATTAAAACCGTTGAAATAAAGCCCGTAATTAAAGCTTTTGGAATAGTATTTGTAGTTTTTTTTAGTATCGCTTCAAATTTTTCACCTGCAAAACTTTTAACTCCATCTTCTAAAAGCATCATTCCTAAAAAAAATAAACCAACTCCACCAAGCACAATTTGGGCTTCTTTACTGATTGAAAAAATGATAAGCAAAATAGAAATTATTGATAATGTTAAAATTTTTTGATACATTTATATGAACTCATCAAAATGTTTAATTTTATCCTCAACTACTTGATTTAATAAATATGCATTATAAAAATTTCTAACTATATATAAAGATTTTTGTTTTGTCACACACTTTTTTATAAACTCTTCCAAAAAGTTATTTATTTCATCTTTTGATGTTGATTTGAATTTATTTAAAAAAGCTTTTAAATTATCAAAATATTTTTTTAACTTTTCTATATCATTTGAAATAGATTTTATCTCGAAATCTTGGTCTTTATAATACCTTTCAATAAAACTAATATATCCACCGTGAATATCTTTATTCATCAAAAAATCTATATAAAAATCTCGATTATCTTCTATGATTTTATAAAATTCACCACGAACACCTTCAAAAAGCCTTTCAAATTCACCTTCTCCAAACTTTTCATTAAATAATTTCATAAAAAAACCATACTCATTTTGGTCTATTTCATAATTAAAAGTAAAATTATTCATAAGTTTTTCTCTCTTTTTTTAAAATTTTTTCTTTAACTCTTCGTAAGCTTCGATTATCTCTTTTGTTTTCTTTTCAGCCACATCTTTAAGTTCTTCCCCTAAATGATTTACTTTATCAGGATGATAAAGCGATAATTGATGTCTGTAAGCTAATTTTATTTGACTTTTCATAGATAAATTATCAATCCCCAAAATTGAATATGGGTCTTTTTTCTGTTTTTCTTGCTCTTTTTGTTTATTTTCTAAATTTTTTTCCAAATTTTCAAGTTTTTCTTTTAAAGTCAAAAGTTTTATCTCTTGAGCTTTTAGCAACTCTTTTTCAAATGAAAGTTTATTCTCTTGTTTAATTAAATCTTCTCTTAAATTAAATAAATTCTCTTCAAATCTCTTCTTTTGTCTTTGAAAACTGGCTTGTTCTCTTTTAAACTCTTTTATGTTTTTCTCAAATGCTTCTTTTTCTTTTTTTAAACTGTGCTTTTCATCTATTAATTGAGTCTCTTTGTGTGCAAATTCATTGCTAATTTTTGAAAATTCTAATTGAAGAGTCTTTTTTTTATCTTCTAAAACCTCTTTTTCAACTTTAAATTTTTCTATTTCTGATTTTAATTCGTTTAACTTTTCCTCTTCTTTTAATAAATTTTGTCGTTGTTGTTCAAGTGTTAAACTCTGTTTTGTAATATTTTCAGTGGCTTTTATAAGTTCATTATCAATCTTTTTTTTCTTCTCTTCAAATTTAACTTTCTCTTTTTCTAATAACTCTTTCTCTTTTTTTAACTCGATTTTATCTCCGTTTGAGTCAATTTTATTATCCAAATTTTTTACAATATTGTGTATTTCGCTCGATGATTTAAACTCTTTTTTTAAATTAGCTAAAACATACAAAATATAAAAAATCACAACTCCAAAAAGGAGTGCAACGAGAAGTTCAAGCATCACTACTCAATTATCTCCAGTATTTCATTTAAATTTAATCTATTTTTTTTCGGTTGATTATTTAATCTATATCCAAATGTTAAAATTAATGCTAAATCAAATTTATCTGTATCGATTTTAAGGGCTTCTTCGATTGCTTTTTTACTCTCAATCCCCTCAATCGCACAACTATCAACTCCTATCATAGAAGCTACACTCATCATATTTGCACTAGCGATATAACATTGCGCTCTTGCCCACGAATACAACTCTTTTTTATCTAGTTTATTTTCCATAAAGTTTTCATAAACACTTAAATATTTCTCTTCTTGCTCTTTTGGAAGTTCTCGCCTTTTAAACATCGTTTTTACATACTCACTATTTGGTTTCAAATCTTCATTTTTAGCCAAAATAACAATCAAATCACTACAAGTTGTAATTTGTGCTTGTCCCCAACATAAAGGCTTTAGTTTCTCTTTTAACTCTTGATTTTTTATAAGCAAAAATTTCCAATGTTCCATTCCAAACGATGAAGGTGATAATCTCGCCGCCTCCAAAATAAACTCTAAATCATCTTTTGGTATTTTTTTATTTTCATCAAAAATTTTACAAGCGTGTCTAAATTCAAATGCTTTTAATATCTCTTCTTTTTTCATTTTTTTCTCCTAAATTAGATATTTTTTAATTCTAAAGATTTTTTTACAAATTCTAAAATAATTGGATTTGGAGTTTTGAGATGTGAAGTAAACTCTGGATGAAATTGCACTCCAACAAACCAAGGATGTTCTTGTAGTTCAACTGCCTCGATTAATCCATCACTCTCACCACTTATAATCATTCCTGCTTTTTCAAACTTTTCTCTATATTTTGGATTTGCTTCGTATCTGTGTCTATGTCGTTCTTTGATGAGTTTTTCGCCATTATATGCCATTTGAAGTTTTGTATTATCTTTTATTTGACACTCATACTCGCCAAGTCGCATTGTTCCACCCATTGGACTTGTATGAGTTCTGATTTGTTTTGCACCTTTTGTATCGATAAATTCATCGATTAAGTAAATTACTGGATTTTTTGTTTTTTTATCAAACTCCATTGAATTTGCATCTTTTAAATCTAGCACATTTCTTGCAAACTCAATTAAAGCTAATTGCATCCCTAAACAAATACCAAGATATGGGATTTTATTCACTCTTGCAAATTTTATCGCTTCCATTTTTCCAAAAACTCCTCTCTCACCAAAACCACCTGCAACCAAAACTCCATCTACATCTTTTAAAACTTTATCCGCTCCTATATCTTCAATCTCTTCAGCATCACTCCATTTTATATTTACTTTTGTGTTCAAATGAGCTCCAGAGTGAATTAGTGCTTCTGTTAAAGATTTATAAGATTCTTTTAACTCTAAATATTTTCCAACAAAAGCAATAGTTACCTCTTCACTTGGTGCGATAATTCGCTTAACCAAACTATCCCACTCATTCATATCTGGATTTAACTCATTTAAATTAAAATGAGTTGCAATTGGTTTTAAAATTCCATTTCTCAAAAAATTAAGTGGAACTTTATAAATACTCTCTGCATCTATTGCTTCAATGACACTATCATCATCTACATCGCAACTAAGGGCTATTTTTCGCTTTAAATCTTTTGGAATAGATTTTTCACTTCTAGCTATTAGCATATGTGGAGTTATTCCAATTCGTCGTAACTCTTGCACACTGTGTTGAGTTGGTTTAGTCTTAAGCTCACCCGCAACCTTAATATATGGAATTAATGTTACGTGAATATTTAAAACTCTATCTTTTCCCAAAGAGTGTTTTATCTCTCTAATTGCCTCTAAAAATGGAAGTCCTTCGATATCGCCAACCGTTCCACCAAGCTCAATTATTAAAATATCTTTATTTTCAGCTGCTAAAAATATTCTCCGCTTAATTTCATCTACAATATGCGGAATTACTTGTATAGTTTTGCCTAAATAGTCCCCTTTTCGCTCTCTATCGATTACATAAGAGTAAACTTGTCCTGTTGTAAAATTATTCTTTTTACTTAAATTTATATCTAAAAATCGTTCATAATGCCCGATATCAAGGTCAGTTTCAGCTCCATCAGCTGTTACAAATACTTCGCCGTGTTCAAGTGGCGACATAGTTCCAGGGTCTACATTGATATAAGGGTCAATCTTTAAAATACTTACATTTAATCCAGAATGTTTTAGCAAAGTACCGATACTAGCCGAAGTTATACCTTTACCAAGTGAACTTAAAACTCCACCTGTAACAAAGATAAATTTTGTATTTAACATATATTTTCCTAATAAAGTTTTATTTAATTTTATAAGAAAAATACTTCAAATCTAATCAAATATTTTTTATGGTATAACTTTTGCTTGTATAAATTAAAAACTCTAAAGAGAAGATGTGGATAACAAGCTAAACATACAATTGCAAAAAGATAGCATTGTTATAACGATTGATAGTTTAGGTGAAGATTTTCAAAAAATCAAAGCTTATGTTTTAAAAAATTTTAAAGAGTATAACTCATCAACTGATAAAATCATCATTCCACCAAATCTTTTAGCTTCAAAAGATGAGATAGCCAAGCGATTAAAACTTATAAAATGGTTTATTCAAAAATCAAATCTTTTAGAAAAAAATCAAATTTTAGCCAGAAAAATTTTAAAATCTTATGAGCAAAAAATAGAGATAAGTTTTGAACTTTACAAATTAAATCAAGATGTCGTTTCGATTTATTTAAATAGATATAAAAATGATATTTTAGTTTTAAAAATCCAAAATGAATTTTTGCCGACTATTTCAAATATTATTTTAAACTTTTTAAAACGACAATGCAATCCAAAAGAGATTTTAAAATTTGATAAAGATAATAGAGAAATTTATTTTAATACAAAAAGCGAAACTTTCGCAAATAGCTTAAGTTTAATACTTCAAAGAGAAAATATAATTGGTAAAAATGTGGTATTTATTTACGATAAAGAGTATGTAAATTCAATATTAAAAAATGTTTTAAAAACTAAAAAAATAAATTCAGCAAAAGAGTATATTTTAAAGCTTAGAAAAGCATTTGAAACACTTCAGATTGACAAAAATGAAAAAGATTTAACTCTAATTAAAGTTAAATATTTAAAACTTGTGAAAATTTATCATCCAGATAGATATTATGAGCAAAATAATGTTAATGTTATTGAATATAAAGATAAATTTTTACAAATAAAAGAAGCTTATGAGATTATAAAAGAGTTTTTACAAAAAATTCATTTGAAAAAATTGACGAGAGAGAAGAGAGAGTAGGTAAGTGTCACATCTTAGAAAGCTTTTTTTAATAAAATATACTACATTTAATTGAATATATTAAATCTCACTTCCTAACCCTCATTTTCAAGTTTTATTCTCTCTAGCTTTTTCTTCTCTAGCAATATTCTATCTTGAAACAGTTTACTTTTATCTTTTGCAAAAGCTTGCATATCTGCTACTTCATCCATTTCATCAACAATTTCAACACCTAAAAGTGCTTCAATTGCATCTTCTAGTGTAACAACTCCACTAGTTTGACCATAATTATCATAAACTACAAATAGATGTGTTTTTCGCTTGATAAAAAGGTCAATTAAAGTCGATGCGGGAACATTTTCAGATATTTTATGCACAGATATTAAAATCGATTCTAATGTTTTATCATCATTTTCTTCAATGCTCTCTTCTAGTATTGTTTGATTAAAAACTATACCAACTATATCATCTATCGATTCGTTATATATTGGAATTCTTGAGTGTATGTACATTCTATCATCTTTTATTGCTTGTGCAATCGTTGTGCCAGATTTTAGGGCAAAAACTACACTTCTAGGAGTCATTATATCTTTTGCTTTTATATTTCTTAATTTTAATAGATTTTCTATTAAATAACTCTCTTTACTTAAAATAGTTCCCTCTTTTTCGCCCATTGCAATAACGGCCATAATTTCATCTCTTGAAAAATTTGTAATTTTACTTTTACCTTTTGAGATAAAATTTGTTACAAAAGATGAAAACCAAACAAGAGGATAAGTTATCATAATTAAAAAAGAGATAAGGTAAGTTGATGGAATTAATAACTTCTTCCAATAAATTGCACCTATTGTTTTTGGAACTATTTCAGAAGCATACAAAATAAGCAAAGTTAAAATAAATGCAATAAGAGTTTGCCACTCATCACCAAAAAGTAGTTGTGCTTGAGCTCCAACTCCAGCAGCTCCCATTGTATGGGCAAATGTATTTACCGTTAAAATTGAAGATATTGGCTTATCTATGTTTGATTTTAACTCTCTTAATTTATTTATCATTTTATTATCATTTTCTTTTGAGAGGGTTTCAATATATGAATTTGTGCTTGATAATAAAACGGCTTCTAAAATAGAACACATAAAAGAGATAAATAAAGCTACAAGAAGGTATGTAATTAGAAGTGTCATTTAGCACACTCCACCGAAGATTTAAAAAAGAAGTACCTACGCTCTGAGTCGTTTGCATTCATACTAAACAATCCTTTAAAAAATTTTTAAGCATTATTATAACATATAAATTTAAAATAAATAAGATAAAATTTTAAAAATTATTTAAAAAGGAAATAAGATGAGTAAGGTTATTTTAGTTATCACTGATGGAATTGGGTACAAAGAGACAACAGAATTTAATGCTTTTGCAAAAGCAAATAAAAAAGCTTATAAATATTTATTTGAAAATGTGCCATATTCACTCATCAAAACTCACGGGTTTAGTGTAGGATTGCCTGAAAGTCAAATGGGAAACTCTGAAGTTGGGCATATGAGTATTGGAAGTGGGAGAGTTTTGTATCAAGATTTAGTAAAAATTTCTATGGCACTTGAAGATGGAAGTTTAGCTAAAAATAAAGCTTTAAATTCACTCTTAAATCAAACTAATAATATTCATATTGTCGGACTTATGAGCGATGGAGGAGTTCATTCTCATATTAGCCATTTAATCGGAGTTGCAAAAATAGCTGAGACTAATAATAAAAAAGTATTTTTACATTTAATCACCGATGGAAGAGATGTAAGTCCAACAAGTGCGATAAATTTTATAGATGAGATTGAAAAAATCACAAGCGAAAATATAAAAATCGCTTCAATTAGTGGGCGATTTTATGCGATGGATAGAGATAATCGTTGGGAAAGGGTTGAACTTGCCTATAATTCTATGATTAGAGCTACTTCAAAAACATCTCTAAATTCAAAAGAGTATATAAAATCTTCATACGAAAAAGAGGTTACAGATGAATTTATCGAGCCAGTTGCATTTGGTGATTATGATGGTGCAAAAGATGGAGATGGATTTATTTTTATCAACTTTAGAAGTGATAGAGCTAGAGAACTTGTAAGTGCAATTGGCGATAGTGAATTTAGCGAATTTATGATTAGCAAAAATCACTTTAAAGTTATTACAATGACTGAATACAATCAAGAGTTTAACTATCCGATTATGTTTGAAAAAGAAAGCCCAAAAAATACTTTAGCTGAAGTTATTAGCAAAGCTGGACTTAGCCAACTTCATACAGCTGAAACTGAAAAGTATGCTCATGTGACATTTTTTTTAAATGGTGGAGTTGAAGAGGCTTATCCAAATGAGGAGCGAGTTTTAATACCTTCGCCAAAAGTTAAAACTTATGACTTAAAACCTGAAATGAGTGCAAAGGAAGTTGGCGAAGTTGTAATTAAAGCGATGGAAGATGAGAAAGATTTTATAGTTGTAAATTTTGCAAATGGCGATATGGTGGGTCATACAGGAGTTATTGAGGCTGCCATTAAAGCGGTTGAAACAGTTGATAGTGAGCTTGAAAAAATAATCGCAAAAGCAAAAGAAAAAAATTATTCACTAATTATTACAAGCGACCACGGAAATTGCGAGGAGATGAGAGATAAAAATGGAAATATGCTAACAAATCACACAGTTGGGGATGTTTGGTGTTTTGTGATGGCTGAAGGTGTGAATAAAGTCTCTGATGGTGGACTTAATAATATCGCTCCAACCGTTTTAAAATTATTAGGACTTGAAATTCCAAAAGAGATGGATAAAGCTTTGATTTAAAGAGTAAATGATGAGTTTAGAGCAATTTTTAGAAAATTTAACTTTAGAAGAGATTGAAGAGTTAAGAAAATTAAAACTTGAAAAACAAAAGAGTTATAATTTTTCTAATATAACATTTACAGATATATATAAACTGTTCGATATATCCGAAGAGTTAAGGGATTTACACATATTTAAGAGTTGGTTTGAAAAAGATATAAAGATAAAAAGTGAGGATTTGATTTTTTTAAAAGAGCTTTTAGATAGAGAAATTATTTTTATTAATAGATATAAAGAGGAGGATTTGAAGGTAAATTTTATCTCTCAAATTCTATATAGAGTAAATTTTAAAATACTCGATAAAAAAATCAGAGATTTTTATGATGAAAAGCTAACTTATAAAACAGATAAATTTAGCATAAATGGAGAGTGTGATTTTGTAGTAGCTTATGGCTTAGAGGTTTCTCAAACACCATATTTTTTTATTCAAGAATTTAAAAAATCTGTTTCAAATAGTGACCCAAGACCACAACTTTTGGCTGAATTAATTTGTGCAGTTGAGCTTAATAATTTTAAAAGTATTAAAGGAGCTTATATTATTGGTGCAATTTGGAATTTTGTGATTTTAGAACGAATTGAAAAGCATAAATATACATACTATATAAGTCAAAATTTTGATAGCACAAAAATAGAAGATTTAAAAGGAATTTATAAAAATTTACTGTATGTTAAAGATGAGATAATTAAATCAACAAAGAGTGAGAATGTAAAATGAAAAAAATAACGATAAATAGTATAAAGGCATCAAAAAATAACAAACAATTGAGCGTAATAACGGCCTATGATTATCTATTTGCTAAACTTTTTGATGGAATTGTAGATATTATTTTAGTTGGAGATAGCTTAAATATGAGCTTTATGGGAGAGATTGATACACTTTCGGCTAATATGGATATTATGATTTATCACACAAAGGCAGTTTGCAACGGTGCAAAAAACTCTTTTATAGTGTGCGATATGCCTTTTGGCAGTTACACTACAAAAGAAGAAGCTTTAAAAAATGCAATTAAACTTTATCAAGAGAGTTCGGTAAATGCAATAAAAATCGAAGGTGGAAGTGATAAAGCTGATTTAATCAAACACTTAACTCAAAATTCAATCGCAGTTATGGGACATATCGGATTAATGCCACAATTTGTTAGAAGTGAGGGTGGATATAAAGTTAAAGGCAAAAATGAGATTGAAAAAGAAGCTTTAATAAATGATGCTTTAGCACTTGAGGAAGCTGGAGTTTTTGCAATTGTGGTTGAGGGAGTTAAATCTGAAGTGGCTGAAGCTATAAGCAAAGCTGTAAATGTGCCAATTATTGGGATTGGTGCAGGAAATAAAGTTGATGGACAAGTTTTAGTTTGGTCTGATATGCTTGGATTGTTTGAAGATTTTAAACCAAAATTTGTAAGAGAGTATTTAAATGGAGCTAAACTTGTCAAAGATGCTGTTTATAAATATGTGCAAGATATACAAAAAAGAGAGTTTCCATCTGAAAAAGAGAGTTATTGATGAATAGAGTTGTAGAAATTGAAAAAATAAATTTTGAAACAAACGATGAAATAACTCTAAGACCCAGCAAATGGAACGAGTACATTGGTCAAGATAAAATTAAAAAAAATTTAAAAATTTTTATTGAAGCTAGTAAAAAAAGAAACGAGTGTCTTGACCACACTCTTTTTTTTGGTCCTCCTGGACTTGGTAAAACCACACTTGCACATTTGATTTCAACTGAAATGAATGCAAATTTAAAAGTAATAGCGGCTCCAACACTTGAAAAAGGTGGGGATTTAGCAGCAATTTTAACAAATCTTGAAGAAAAAGATATATTATTTATCGATGAAATTCATCGCCTTTCACCAGCAATTGAAGAGATACTCTATCCTGCTATGGAAGATTTTAGGCTTGATATCATAATAGGAAGTGGAGTAGCCGCAAATACAATTAAAATTGATTTGGCTAAATTTAGCTTAATTGGAGCAACCACAAGGGCTGGAATGTTATCAAATCCTCTTAGAGATAGATTTGGAATGCAATTTAGACTTGAATTTTATGATGAAGAAGCACTATCAAAAATTATCACTTTAGCTTCAAAAAAGTTGCATAAAGAGTGTTTGAGCCAATCAGCTTTTGAAATTGCAAAAAGAAGTCGAGGAACTCCACGAATTGCACTTCGATTATTAAAAAGAGTTAGAGATTTTGCTGAAGTTGAAGATAAAAATATTATAGATTTAGAACTGACAAAATATGCATTAAATGAGCTTGGAGTGAATGAAATTGGATTTGATGAACTTGATTTAAAACTTTTAAATTTATTAATTGAAGCTAAAGGCAAAGCTTTAGGACTTAGTACAATTTCAGCAACTCTAAGCGAAGATGAGGGAACTATTGAAGATGTAATTGAGCCATATTTAATTGCAAATGGATATATTCAAAAGACACCTAAAGGAAGAGTTGCCACTACAAAAGCTTACGAAGTATTGAAACTAAAAAGAGATAATAACTTAATTTGATATAAAATATAGTAAAATAGTGTTTAAACAATTCATAAAAAGGGAGTTTAATGCTAGAAATTATAGTTATTGCTTTTTTCTTTTCATTAATGATTAACATTTTTTTAAAAAGGTTTGGACTTCCTACAATTATAGGTTATATTTTAACAGGTACACTAATAGCTTATTTATTTGGAATTCACGGTGCTGTTAATAATCACGAATTAAAGGAAATAGCAGAATTTGGTGTAGTATTTTTAATGTTTACAATAGGTTTAGAGTTCTCTTTTTCGCACTTAAAAGAGATGAGGTATGAAGTTTTCGTAGCAGGAACTTTGCAAATTGTATTTACTTCTGGTTTTAGTTATGTTATAGGTCATTATTTATTGGGTTTAGACCAAAAGTTATCTATCGTTTTAGCTTTGGCAATTTCACTCTCTTCAACGGCAATTGTATTAAAAACTTTTAATGAAAATGGTGAAATTTATAGACGATACGGACAACGCTCACTCGGAATTTTGATTATGCAAGATATTGCAGTAATTCCTATTTTATTACTACTTGGTTTTTTAGTTTCATCAGATGGTTCCGTTATGCAAGTTATTGGGCATACTATTTTAAATGCTTTTGTATTACTTACAATTTTATTTTTAATTGGAAAATATCTATTAGAGCCATTTTTTATAAAAATCACCAAAACTCACTCTGATGAGCTTTTTGTGGGTTCTATTTTATTTTTAGCGATTGGCTCATCTTATTTAGCTCACGAATTTGGATTTTCATACTCACTTGGAGCATTTTTAGCTGGAATGTTAATTTCTGAAACAAAATTCAAACATCAAGCTGAAGCCGATTTGGTGCCTTTTAGAGATTTATTACTTGGTGTATTTTTTATCACAGTTGGAATGCAAATTGACTTTTTAGTCATCATAGAAAATATCACTTATGTATTATTGCTTTTAATGGCAGTATTAGTTGTAAAATTTATATTAATTTATGCAATTGTTAGATTAAGAGATAGTAGTAGAACTTCGTTCAAAACGGCTCTTTCGCTTATTCAAGTTGGAGAATTTTCACTTGCAATTTTAGAATTGGCTAGAGTTAATAATTTAGTTTATGCTCCTTATAGTCAAATAATGATTGTAACAATTGTTATTTCGATGATTTTAACCCCTTTTATTTTGAAAAATTTAAAAGCAATTACAGATTTAATCTTTGAAGAAGAAGAGGAAAAAGTTGAAAATCAAGCCACTTATGAAAGACTTGAAAATCATATTATAATCCTTGGTTATGGAGAGTTTGGAAAAAGTATTGCAAATACACTTAAAGAGGTGGGTGAGCCTTATTGTATTATTGAAAATAATATTAACTCTTATTATTTTGGAGTAAAAGATAATGAACCAATTATCTTTGGAAATGCCCTTAAAAAACAAATTTTACAAAGTGCTTCAATTAATAAAGCTTCAAAAATTATCATTGCAATTGATAATGCTAAAAAACTTCGACAAGCTTGTGAAACAATAGCTCATTTTGTAACAAAAGAGAAAATAATTATTAAAGTTCATAGTGAACGAGAAAAAAGCTTAGTTGCAGATTTAGGAATTGAAAATATTATTATCGAAAATAATGAAGCATCAAACGCTGTAAAAACTTTGATATTTGAGTAAAAAGAGGTTAAATTTTTTCAACCTCTTTTTCTTTTTGTGAAAATGGCTTAAATAGTATAAGTAAAGTTGGAAGTAAAACTAAATCTCCTAAAACTGCAAAAAACATCGCTAATGCCACTAAAAGCCCAAAGTAAATTGTAGGTATGAAATTTGACAACATTAAAATAGAAAAACCTAACATTACTACAAAAGATGTGTAATACATCGCATATCCAATGCTATTATGGGATTTATACATAACAGCCACATAATCACTATCTTTTGCAATTTCACTCTTGAAGCGATGTAAATAGTGAATTGTATTATCAACCGCCATTCCAAAGCTAATAGCGGCAATTGTAATAGTCATAATATCAAGTGGAATTTGTGCAACTCCCATAACTCCAAAAACCATTGTGATTGGTATCATATTAACTATCATTGCAATTAAACCTATTTTAAAAGATTTAAAAAGCAATAAAAATACAACTCCAAGTATAAAAACAACAATTCCTAAAGTTTTGATTTGTGAGTTAAAAAGGCTTTGAAGCATATTGTTATAAAGTACCATCATTCCGCTTAATTTAAAATCTTCTAATTTAAGCTCATTTTCTAAATCTTTTTGAATACTTGCTAACATTTCTCCTCTTCTAAGTCCCTCTTTTGAATCGATAATTCTCGTTGAAAATCTAACTTGATTATCATTTATGCTTAAATATGGATATAAAATTATCTTTTTATACTCCTCTGGTAACTTCTCATATAAAAGTGCTAACTCAAAATTATCTAAATCTTTACCATTATTCAACTCTCTACCTATTTTTAAAATAGTAGCCAAAGATAAAACTTTTCCAACCTCATCGCGAGAATCTAAATAATCGTGAATCTTTTCGATAGTTTGCATTTTTTGAGCTGTGAACCAATATTTAGCTTCATTTTCATTTTGGCTAAATTCATCTTCAAACGAATCTACATCTTCACTCTTTTCCTCTATACTTATTTGATTAGTATTTAAATTAACCACTATATCAAGTGGAGTTGTACCACCTAAGTATCTATCAATTGTTTCCATTCCTTTATAAATTTCAGTATTTGATTTAAAATAATTTATAAAACTATTTTCAACTATGAGTTTTGTAACTCCATAACCTCCAAATATAAAAGCAAAAACACTAGCAATTATGATATATTTAGAGTGATTTTTTACCATATTTGCTATATGTTTAGTTAATAAAAAGTGAGTTTCAAAAAATGTTTGAGGTGGTATTTTTTTGAATTGAACCATAATAGTTGGAAAAATTAAAAAAGTTAAAAATAGCGATAAAAAAAGTCCTCCACTCATCATTAAACCTAAATTGATAACAGGTAAAATTCCACTAGTAATTAGTGAACCAAATCCTACCATTGTAGTTAAAATTACAAAAAACGATGGTTTTGACATACTTAAAACTGTGTTTAAAACTAAATCTTCTTGAGTAGCATCTGGATATTTTTGTAACAATTCTCTATATTTTACATTTAAATGAATTGTAAGCGACATCGTAATAATAAGTTGAATTGTTATGAAATTTGAGGAAATTACGGTTACTTCAAAGCCAAATAAACTTAAAAAACCAGTTGTCGAAATAATTGATAAAAGTGAAATTAAAACAGACATTAAGACATATCTAACTTGCCTAAAAATAATCCATAAAATCACTATAAGTATCGCAAGAACTATCGTTCCATAAACTTCCAAATCATACTTAATAAAACTAATCATATCATCAGTTATCATATTAATTCCACCCAAAAATAGTTTTCCGCTATCTTGGTAATTGTGCATAATATTTCTAATTTTCATAATAATTTGATGATTTTTATCTCTAATAGAGTCTCGATACTCTTTAAAAGCTCTATTTGCCTCTTTTGCTTCAAGAGTATCAACTCCAACTAATGCATTTCTTTTTTCTAACAATTCAAAATATTTTGTATCGTCTTTAAGATAAATAAGCATCGCAGTAGTTTTAAAATCAGCACTTACTAAATTATTTGAATACAATGGAGAGTTTAAAAGCTCTTTTTCAATAACACTCTTATCGCTAACTTGTTCTAAAGTTGGAATATTTTCAATCAACTCTTTAAGTGGTTTTTTTTCGCTTTGAAGCAAAGGAACACTTAAAATCGAAGTTACATCCTCAACACTCTCTAACTCTTTAAAATCTTTAGTTAAATTTGCGATACTCTCAAGTGTTTCATTTTCTAAAAGCCCTTTATTTGGTGTATAAGTTACAACTAAATAATCAGGCGAATAGTATCTTTTATTTACTTCTCTGGCAAAAGCTAAATCTTTATCATCTTGAAGCAGTAAAGTTTCAGATGAAAAATCAATTTCAAACTTATAAATTTGACTTGCAAGTAAAGCAACAATTAAAATTGTGAAACCTAATGCTAATTTTGGATAACTTAAAATAACATTTGAATATAAATTTTTCAGCATTAAAAACTACTTTTTAGCAGATAATTTATCGATAATAGCTTTAAAATTTGAATTAGATAAAATTTCTGCAAATTGAGTTCTATAAGTTTGAACTATACTAACACCTTCTATTTCCAAATCATAAATTAACCATTTTTTCTTATCATCAGTTAAATAAAATTTATAAAGCACTTCAATTGGTTGACCTTTACCTAAAACAAGCGAAGAGATATAAATTCTATCATCTTTATTTTTTTTCGGTTCTTTTATTTCTACTTTTTCATTTGAATATGAGTGTAACTTTTCAAAATATGAATTTTTAACTTTTTTCACAAATAAATCATTATAAAGTTTTTTATCAGCTTCGCTTATTTTTTTCCACTCACTCCCACCAAGTGAAAGCTTTGCCATAAGTGTAAAATCAAAAATATCTTCAACACCAGAAATTATCTTCTCTTCTTTTTGTTCTTTTGAAATTTTTTTATTTTCCAAAATACTCGTGATAGTATTTATTTTAGTTGTCAATAAACCTTTTAAATCACTCTCTACTGTTGCCGTTGCCATAAGTGGCGATAAAAAAAGAACAATTATTACTAATATTTTTTTCATCATTGTGCAATCCTTTTCTCTCTATTTTGTTCGTAAATTTCTCTAAAAAATGGATAAAGTTCAACCGCATCTTTTTTTAAGTTTTCGTAATTTTGTGCTTCAAATGAACTTTTATTGATAGTTTCTACTAAAGATAAACTATAAGCTTCAGTATTATTATCAAAAACATTGTAACCTCTATCAGCCCAATAATTAGTTGGATTTATATAGCCATCAATTGCAAGACCAATAACATCTCTCAAATTTGAGTTTCCTAATATTGGTAAAACTATATGAAAGCCACTACCAAAACCTAAATGACCTAATGTTTGTCCAAAATCCTCCTTTTTAGGTTCTAAATTAAAATTTCTTTTAGCTGGGTCAAAAAATCCTCCTAATCCAAAAGTTGTATTTATAGAAAACCTTGCTAACTCTTGCATTGCACCATCTATTTTAAATTGCAATAAATTATTAGCAAAGTTGAGTGGAAAATACAAATTATCAAAAAAGTTAGATAAACCAGTTCTAATATTTTTATGAACAACTTTTTTATACCCTTTTGCTATTGGAAAAAGCAAATTAGTATAAAAATAATCATTAAAATTGGTCATAAATTCATTATAACCCTTAAGTGGGTCAAATATCTCCTTTTTTTCCTCCACTTTAAATTCACTCTCAAAACTATCTTCATCAAATGCAAATATCAATTGAGTAAACATCAAATTCACTATAAATAGCGATAAAATTAACCTTTTCATAAAAAATCCTCATATTAATTTTTTTAAAACTATGTATTTTATTTTTTTTTTCATTTTAAGTAATTGAAATTATAATAAATTTCTTAAAAAAAGTTATAAAAAGAGGATTTTGCAGAAAAAAAAGAGAAGATAAGTGTGAAATATCAAAAACTCTCTATTTTTCCACCTTTTTTTGCAAAATGAATTAATTTTGCTATATTTACAGAGTGGTCGGCTACTTTTTCAAGTCTTCTAACAGAATTTAAAAGTCCAATATATTCAACTAAAAAATCATTACCTTTTGACAATTTTGTTAAAATTTCTTTTTCTATCAATGAAAGTAAATCATCGGTTTTACTCTCTTCAATCATAACTTTTCTATATAAATCATCAAACTCTTCACCATCTTTTGATAATAAATCAATCGAAAAAATAATCGAATTTATCGCAGCTGTATGAAGTTGTATAATATAATCTTTTAAAGCAGAAAAATCAAATTCGCTATTATTTAACTCATTTTTCATAATTTTTGCATAATTTTTACCAACAATTAAAATCCTACTTAATTCATTTGTAATTTTAAGTATAGCAACAATTGTTCGCAAATCCTTAGCTTCAGGCTCAAATAGAGCTAAAACTTTTACAACTTCATTATCTATCTCATTTGCTTTAGAAGGTAAATCTTTTATCATCTCTTTTATTTCTTCAAAAGTGCTTATATTATTTGCTTTAAACCCCTCAAGCACACTTTTGTGAATATTGATTATATCACTCCCAAGTTTTAAGACACTTTGATGAATTTGATTTAATTTCTCTTCGTGTTTTGGTAACATTTTTTTCCTTTTTTAATGAAATTAACTTTTAATTTTAAAGCATTTAAATAACATTTTAGTTACTTATATTTAATTTAAGTGCTGTGTAATTAAATTGTTATTTAATACTTATAAAATTCGCAAAATTTAAATCTAAGGAGAATTTGATGTTGAAAAAAACTTTGGCTAGCTTAGCAATAAGTACGATAGCTTTAATTGCAGGAGATAAAATAAATGGTGCTGGAGCCACTTTTCCAGCGACTGTATATTATGACTGGGCGCACTCTTATGAGAAAGCAACAAGCACTCAAATAAATTACCAATCAATTGGAAGTGGTGGCGGAGTAAAACAAATCAAGGCTAAAACTGTTGACTTTGGTGCAACTGATGACCCTATTAAACCTGATGAGCTTAAAAAAGATAAACTTTTACAATTTCCAGCAGTAATTGGAAGTATAGTACTTGCTTATAATATCGAAGGTATTAAAGATGGTGAACTTCATCTAACAAATGAGAATATTGCTGATATATTTTTAGGAAAAGTTAAATATTGGGATGATAAATCAATTCAAGCTAATAATAAAGATTTAAAATTACCAAATAAAAAAATTACAGTTGGTAGAAGAAGTGATGGAAGTGGAACAACATTTAACTTCACTTACTATTTATCAAAAGTTAGTGATTTATGGAAAAATGAAGTGGGATTTGGTAAAAGTGTAGATTGGCCAGTTGGAATTGGTGGAAAAGGAAATGAGGGAGTTACAAATTTATTAAAACAAACTGAAAGTACTATCGGTTATATTGAATATTCTTATAAATTAACTCAAGGGCTAAATGCGGCAACACTTCAAACAAAAGAGGGTAATTGGGTTGAAGCAAAGCCAGAAAATTTCAAAGCTTCAGCAGCTTATGCTAATTGGAAAAAAGAGGATGGTTTTTATGAAATTTTAGCACTTCAGCCTGGTAAAAATTCATATCCAATAGTAGCGGCTACTTTTATTTTACTTCCAGTTGAAAAAGCCGAAATGAATAAAAAAGTTACAAAATTCTTTGATTATGCGTTTAATAATGGTGATGAGAATGCTAATAAACTTGGATATATTCCACTTCCAAAAGAGACAAAAGATATGATTAGAGGTTATTGGAAAGATAACGGAATTAATCCTTAATCTTTTCTTTTAAAACAAAGGCAGTCAAAATGAGTAAAAAAAACTTTGGTGATTTAGTATTTGAAAACTTAACGAGGACACTTGCCTTTTTAGTGCTAATTATACTTATTGCAATTTTTGTAGTACTTTTTAATGAAGCTAAACCAGCGATTGAAGAGTATGGATTTAGTTTTATAAGTGAATCAAAATGGGCTCCAAATATGGAGCTTTTTGGTGGACTTCCTGCAATTTATGGAACAATCATTTCAACAATTATTGCAATGGTTATAGCTACTCCTATTGCACTTGGAATTGCTATATTTTTGACTGAAATTGCTCCAAATTCACTTAAAACTCCTGTTGGAGTTAGTATTGAGCTTTTAGCTGCAATTCCTTCGATTATTTATGGTATGTGGGGTTTATTTTATTTAGCTCCGATTATTAGAGATAGTATGGGCGGAATGGGAATTAGTGTATTCACAGCTGGAATTGTACTTTCAATTATGATTTTACCGTTTATTTCAGCAATTAGTCGCGATTCTATGAATACAACTCCAGATATTTTAAAAGAATCAGCTTACGCTCTTGGAGCTACAAAATTTGATGTAATCAAAGATGTCGTAATTCCATATGCAAAGGCGGGAGTTTTAGGTTCAATTATTCTAGCACTAGGAAGAGCTTTGGGTGAAACAATGGCGGTTACATTTGTAATCGGTAATTCGCATAAAATCGCTGATTCGATACTACTTCCAGCAACTAGTATTCCAGCAACTTTAGCAAATGAGTTTAATGAAGCTGATAGTGAAATTTACTATTCAAGTCTATTTTATTTAGCCTTTATTTTATTTATAATTAGTTTTAGTGTTATCGCTTTTGCTAAATTTTATCTCTTAAGAAGAGTGAAAAGGGAAAAATAATGAATAAAAATGCAAGAATATTAAGAAATAATATAATTCTTTCACTCTCAACACTTTCAGCACTTTTAGGAATATTTTTTCTATTTTGGATTTTATTTACTTTAGTTGTTAATGGAATTAGTGGGCTTGAGTGGAAAGTTTTTATAAACGATGGTGCACCTCCTGGAAATATCGAGGGTGGTCTTAGACACGCAATTGTTGGTCAACTTATGCTAACTATCGGTGCTACAATGGTTGGAGTTCCGATTGGAATTTTGGCGGGAACATATTTAAGTGAATATGGAGCTGGCTCAAAACTTGCTAGTTTTATTAGAGATATAAGTGATGTTATGATTTCAGCACCTTCAGTTGTAATTGGTACATTTGTCTACGCCATTTATGTCTCTCAAACGGGAAATTTTAGTGGATGGGCTGGAATTATCGCGCTTAGTATTATGATGTTACCGATTGTTATTAGAACAACTGATGATATGTTAAGTCTTGTGCCTCAAAATCTTCGTGAAGCAGCCGCAGCACTTGGAGCTCCACGGTGGAAAGTAATTATGCAAGTAGTTTATAGAGGAGCTAAAGTTGGGATTTTAACAGGAGTTTTATTGGCAATTTCAAGGGTAGCTGGTGAAGCAGCACCACTGTTATTTACATCACTTAATAATAATTTTTTCAATATGAATTTAAATGAGCCAACACCATCACTCACAGTTACGATGTTTAACTATGCAACAAGTCCTTATGAAGATTGGCAACAATTAGGTTGGGTTGCAGCATTTTTACTTGCAGTGTTTGTACTTACATTAAATATTTTAGGTAGAATTATCATCTCCAAAAAAAAGGGTAGTTAATGAGTTTTATGGAAGAAAAAGTAGCATTAGAGGTTAAAAATTTAACCTTTTATTATGCTGAAAAAAAAGAACCAAACTTAATTAATATAAATATGTCAATTTACAAAAATAGAGTTAGTGCTTTAATTGGACCTAGTGGATGTGGTAAAACCACACTTTTACGGGGTTTTAATAGAATGCACGATTTATATCCAAATAATAGATATGAAGGAAGTATGATATTTGAGGGTCGAAATATTTTAGATAAAAAAGAGGATTTAATTACACTAAGAGCTAAAATTGGTATGATTTTTCAAAAACCAACTCCTTTTCCTATGTCTATTTTTGATAATGTAGCTTATGGATTGCGATTACAAGGCAAAAAAAATAAAAGTGAACTTGAAGATAGAGTTGAAAAAGCACTAAAAGATTCGGCTATTTGGGATGAGGTTAAAGATAGATTAAAAGATGATGGAAGTTCCCTTTCAGGTGGACAACAACAACGACTTTGTATAGCTAGAGCAATTGCCGTTGAGCCTGAAATATTACTTTTTGATGAGCCAACTTCAGCACTTGACCCAATTTCAACGGCTGCAATTGAAAAACTTGTAATTGAGCTTAAGGATAAAGTAACTATAATTATAGTTACCCATAATATGCAACAAGCTGCGAGGGTTAGTGATTACACCACTTTTATGTATATGGGAAAACTTATTGAATTTGGTAAAACTGAAGATATTTTCGTAAATCCAAAAGAGAAATTAACCGAAGAGTATATTACTGGTAAATTTGGTTGATTTTTTAATTTAAAAAAAGAGTATAAATGAAAAAAACAGATATTTTAATAATTGGTGGAGGACCTGCTGGAATGGTATCAGCAGCAACTTCAAGAGGATATTATCCAGATAAAAAAGTTACAGTTATAAAAGCAAATGAACACTCACTTGTGCCTTGTGGCATACCATATATTTTTGGAAATATGCTTGAGTCAACCCAAGATGACATAGTTCCTTGTGGAGATAGAAGTAAAAAATTTGGAATCGATTTAGTTATAGATGAAGTTATAAAATTAAACTTTGAAGAAAAAATTGTAACTTGTAGCTCTGGAGATGAGTATAGTTATGATAAATTGATTTTGGCTACGGGTTCTATTCCAAATAAAAATGTGCCTATTAAAAATATTGATGCAAATGGTGTCTATTTTGTACCAAAAGATAGTGAATATATAGCTAAGCTTGAAAAATCGCTTGTAAATGTAAAAAAAGTGGCAGTAATTGGCACGGGTTTTATCGGTGTTGAAATGGCTGGAGAATTGGCTGATAGTGGCAAAGAAGTAACACTAGTTGGCTCAAAAGTTTTAAAACACGCATTTGATGGCGAATTTTCGGATAAAATGAAAGAGTTATTATTAGCGAAAAATATAAAAATTTATGAAAACATAAAGGCTAATGAAATACTAACAAAAGATAATATTGCAATAGGTGTTAAATTAGAAGATGGGCAAATAATCCAAGCAGAAGCGATAATACTTGCAACAGGCTATGAGGCAAATACAAAATTAGCAAAAGAAGCTGGTATGTCGATGAGGGAGTTTAATACTATTTATGTTGATGAGTATATGAGAACAACTAAAAAAGATGTATTTGCGGTAGGTGATTGCGCTCAAAAAAGACATTTTATCACAAAAAGAACTATCAATATAATGTTGGCTTCAACTGCAACAGCTGAAGCAAGAATTGCAGTTGCAAATTTATATAAAATGAATTTTGTAAAGGCATTTTCAGGCACAATTAACACTTTTTCAACTGTAATTTTTGGAACTTGCTTTGCTTCAGTTGGTTTAAGTGAAGAGGATGCAAAAAAACAAAATTTTAATGTTGAGTGTGCAACATTTGAAAGCGATAGTAAACACCCATCAAAACTTCCAAATAACTCAAAACAATTCGTAAAATTAGTTACTATGAAAAATAGTGGAGTTATAATTGGCTCTCAAATAATCGGTGGAATTGATGCTGGTGAAATGATTAATATCTTAAGTGTTATGATAGAAAAACAGATGAATGTTTATGAATTACTTAATCTTCAAGTAGCAACTCATCCACTCCTAACAGCAGCTCCAACAGCATATCCAATCATAAAAGCAGCCGAAAATATTGTAATTGCAAAATATAGAGAAGCCTAAGATAAGGCTTTTTTATGTTAAATAATAAATGGTTGATTTTTTTTAATGATATAAAATTTAAATTTAAGCCTATTGTAAATATTCACACTGGTGCAACTTCTGGAATTGAAATATTAAATATTTATTCAAAAAGTAATTTATTTGATGAAGCCTTTAATGATGGTATTTTATTTCAATTAGAACTTAGAATATTAAGAGAAAAACTTAAAATTTTTAAAAATTTAAAAGATTATAAAAATATAAACTTTTTTTTGAGCTTTGATGTACGAATTTTTAGTTTAAATGATTTTAATGTTAAAGATATTTTTAAGATAATAAATAGTTTTGATATGAATTTAAGTAATATTTATTTTAATTTTCCAAATCTTAATTGTAAAAATAGTGATATTTATAATTTTATTTTTTTATTTAAACACTATGGAATAAAAATTGGAATTGATAATTTTGGCAATGGAGTTTCTGATTTAAAGCTACTTTATGATTTAGAGGCAGATTTTATTAGAATTGATGAATTTTTTATAAACCAAATTGATAAAGATTTCAAAAAAAAATTAATAGTTTCAAATTTAATCAATTTAGCCCATATTTTAGGGGTTAAAGTTTTAGCAAAAAATATTCAAACTAAAAAAGAGTTTCTTTTAATTAAAGATTTAAATTTTGATTTTATTGAAGGAAACTTGATAACTAAAGAGGTTGATAATATTTTAGAACTTAAAGAAAATTATGAAATTATCAGAGAGTTAAATGTTAATAATTTAAGAAAAAAAGAGAATTTAACAGATAAAAAATTAATCAAAAATGAGATAGAAAAAATCCTACCAATTAGCATAGAATCTCCTATTGTTGAAGTATTTAACTCGTTTAAAAAAAATTCTGATAGAACTTTTTTGCCTGTAATTGATTTAAATTATGAACCTATTGGAGTAATTAGAGAAAAAGATTTAAAAGAGTATGTTTACTCATTTTATGGCAAAGATTTGCTTTTAAATAAATCTATTGGAAAATCATTAATGGATTTTACTTCAAAATGTAGCATTTTAGATATAAATACCGATATTGAAGAAATTTTAGAAATTTTTTGTAATGATTACTCTTCTGAAGGAATTATTATCACAAAAAATACAAAATATTTAGGCTTTTTAAGTGCAAAAGCACTCGTAAAAATATTGAATGAAAAAAATTTAAATATCGCAAGAAACCAAAATCCGCTAACGAAATTAGCAGGAAATAATTTAATAACTGAATTCATTGAAAAAGTTTTTAAAAATCGCGAAAATACGATTTTAGTCTATTTTGATTTTGATAATTTTAAGCCATATAACGATAAATATGGTTTTAGGCAAGGCGATAGAATGATACTTTTATTTTCAGAATTGATGCAAAAAGAGTTTGCAAAATATCGCTCATTCTTAGGGCATATTGGTGGAGATGACTTTTTTATCGGTATAAAAGGAGTTAAATTTGAAGATGGCTTAAGTGCTATAATTAATTTGATAGAAAAATTTACTTCAAGTGCGAGAGATTTTTATTCACCTGAAGATAGAGAAAATAATTTTGTTATTTTAAAAGATAGAGAAGGAAATATCAAAAAGTTTCCACTTCTTAGTGCAAGTGCAGTTGTGGTTTATATTAGAGAAAGTAGTTTAAAATGCTCAATTGAAGAGGTTAGCGAAATTATTGCAAAACTCAAAAAACCATCAAAAAACTCCCCTACAAAACTTGCCTTAGCTTCGATTATTTAGGAGTAATATGTAGTTTTTATTTGAGTATTTTTAACACTAGCCAAAAACTCTTCACTTTTTAAGGATTGAATAGTTAAATTATTATATGTGATTTTGGAGTTGATTTTTGCAACATTTTGTTCTAATTGGATTTTAAGATTTTCGCTAGAAGTTGCCTTTAGTTCAAAGCTTACACTATTTAACTCTTTTTCAAGTGTTGCGATTTTACTTTTTAATTCAGTAACTTCTGAAATATTTTTAAGTGCTAACTCTTTTGTGCTTTGGCTACTTGGATTATCAAAAGCTACACTCTCTTTTTTTTCATCTTCACTAACTTTATTTTTAGAACTAACTCCAGTAAATTTAATTTTTTGATTATTTAAAAAAGCTTGAAATTGCTCTTCAATTCCACTATTTACTTCACCATTTTGTAGCTCTTTAGTAATATCTACAACTTTATTATTAGTTTGATTATCTGCTAAAATTGGTGCAATGCCATCGACAAAATTCTCACCAAAATTAAATATTTCATCAAGTTTTGTATCACCTTTGATGGTCGTAAAATTGAGACTTTGAACGGTTATAATATCGCCATTTTCTTTAATTGCTACTCCACTCTTTTCGATTTTTGCTAATGTATTATTATCCTCATCTTTAATAGCATACTCTCCAACTGCATTTCCAAGATAAATTGCACCTATTCCAACCTCGCCAAGTGCTACCAAAGAGTTATCATTTTCATTTTTTCGCCAAATTCTAAGTTTATCAAAAATCTTATCATTCTCATCAATAAAACCATTTTTATCATCATCATAAAGCGATAAATGTGCAAAACCGCCCATTCCATCTGTTCCAAAAAGCTCACTTCCATTGTTGATAATTCCATCATTGTTTTTATCAAGGGCTAAAAAACCACTTCCTTTTGCTAAATATGAAATTTGCTCACCAAATCCATCATTATCAATATCAAATGCAAATTTTTTGGAAGTCAAATTCATTGATGGAGAGTCAAAATTTATTACAAGAGGGTCTATAAATTCAACTTTTTTAAAATTCCTACCTACAAATTCCCTTGATAAATTTAAATTTAAATCAAAATTTATCTCTTTGCCATCGGTTGTTAAAATTACACCTTTAGCTTCAAAATTTAATTTGAATTTTTCTTGGCTTTTATGAAGTTGAGTGAAAGTATTTTTTGTAAGCTGGGCATTATCAAATAATACTCCTCTATCCCATTTTATGGTAGTTGTGTCATTGTAATTTTCATCTTTAACTTTTTCATTTTGGATTTTTATTTCATCTTTAATTGAATAAAGTGACTCTAGAGTTTTTACTAAAACCTCTTTTTCAAGCTCAAGCTCATCTTTTGAATAACTATACCGCTCACCAATTTTTTCAAGCTCAATTTTATTTTGTTCGCTTACATTTACTTTATCTTGAGATTTATTTACTTCAAAACTATCCTCAAACATCCTTGAACTTTTAGCATTTAAGCCTATATTGTAATTAGCTATTTGCATACCAACTCCTTTTGATATGAATTCAACACACAAACATCGACCAAAGTGAAATTAATATTAATTTTTTACTGATATAATTAAAAAAAACTTTTTTAGGATTAAATATGTGTGCGATATTTGGAGTGATTGGCGAGTATAATTTAAATTTAGCAAAAGCATCTCATCAAAGTTTAACTCATCGTGGAGTTGATGATAAAAGAGAAATTATAGAACAAAATCTCTTTTTGGCTTACAATCGTTTGGCTATAAACAGTATAGATTTAGCAAATCAACCGTTAAAATATAAAGATTTTTTTGTGGTTTTTAATGGTGAAATTTATAACTATAAAGAGTTGAATAGTAATTTTAATTTGAGTGCAAAAAGTGAAGTTGAGGTAATTGCGGGGCTTTTTGAAAAGTTTGATTGTGAATTTGTGAAGTATTTAAATGGAATGTTTGCAATTGCGATTATAAAAAATGATAAAGTTTATCTTTTTAGAGATAGATTTGGAAAAAAACCTCTATTTTTTGCAAAAACTAAAAATAGCTTTATTTTTGCTTCGGAGATGAAAGCGATTAAATTTCACATCGATAAACTTCATTTAAATGATGATGCACTTTTGTCGTATTTATCGTTTTTGAGTGCAATTTCGCCTCATAGTTTTTATAAAGAGATTAAAAAACTTCCACCTGCAACTTACTTGATATTTGAAAATAATCACTATGAAATTAAAAGTTACTATTCGCCACTTGACGAAAAAGTAAGCATTTTCACAAAAGAAGAGGCATTAAAAGAGATAGAAGAAAAACTTATAAGCTCAATTCAAAAACGGCTTTTGAGTGAAGTTGAAATTGGAGCTTTACTTTCTGGCGGAGTTGATAGTTCGCTAATTTCAGCAATTGTGCAAAAAGAGTTTTATCAAAATAAAAAACTCAAAACTTTTAGCATTGGTTATGATGGATATTATGCTTATGATGAGCGAGATTATGCCAAGGATGTCGCAAAACAGATAGGAAGTGAGCATTATGAAGTTAGCTTAAATAAAAAAGAGTTTTTAGAAAATATTGAGAGAGTTTTATATCATTTAGATGAGCCAATTAACGACCCAGCCGCAATTCCGCTTTATATTTTAACTTCTAAAATAAAAGATTTAGGCATTAAAGTTTTATTAAGTGGCGAGGGAAGTGATGAGCTATTTTTTGGGTATCGTCAATATTTTGAGTATTTAGATATCGAAAAAGCGAGTGAGTTAAAATATAGAAGTTGGCTAAAAAATTACTTCAAACAAAATTTTTCAACCAACAAAGAGTGGGAATGGTATAAGAGAATTTTTGAGGGAAGTGTGCTTTTTAGGAGTTTTGCTGAAAAATTTACAGATTTGCAAAAAGATATGCTCTTAAGAGTGAAAGTTGAGGATAATAGCTCACTGATTTATATAAAAAAATATATAGATGAGTTTGAAAAGTCGCATTTTAGCGATAAAGCTTCGTGGTATAGTTTTATTGATTTAAAAATTTTAATTGGAGAAGTATTTTTAAATAAAGTTGATAGAGTTTCGATGGCAAATACGATTGAAGTTAGAACTCCATTTTTAGATTATGAGTTTGTAAATACTATTTTTAAGATAGAAGCTAATTTAAAAATCGGTGATAAAACTAAAACTAAACCTTTACTTAAAGAGGTTGCATCAAAATATCTTTCACCTGAAATTATAAATCGCAAGAAAAAAGGGTTTTCATATCCATTTTTGGAGTGGCTTAATAATTCAAATGAGTTAAATATTATAAAAGAAGTGAATAAAAAACATAAATTTTTTAGTGAAGATGGAGTTGAATTTTTGATGTTACAATCTCGCAAAGGGAAATTTAAACACCATATTTGGGGAGTTTATCTATTTTGTAAATGGATAAAGATGAATTTTTAATTCACTCTTCCTTAAACTTTTCTACTTGATATGTAAAAACTTCAGCTTGTTCTTCTGTGCCTTCTAAATATTTTGTATTAATTCCAGCTTTTAAATAAAGATGTGCTAAAAATGTTTCAAAATCTGGTAATTGTTCCCACACTTGTGGTAAAAAAGTAGCTCTTTTACCGTGTAAATTTATAATGACACCATCTACATAGGGTTTAATTCTTTCTTTTAAATCTTTCACTCCATCATATTCAACCTCTTCAGGAATTGTTAAGATAGAAACTTCTATTTTAATTTTATTAAACTCTTCTTCGCTTAGCGAATTAAATCTAGGGTCAGCAAAAGCCGAAGATTTCGCATTTTCTATTAAATCATCTAAAAGTGAACGTCTTGGAACGATTGAACCAATACACCCTCTTAAACTTTCATTTTTTGTAATTGTTACAAAAACAGCCCTCTCCTCGGCTAACTTTGGATATTTTTCTAATAACTCTTTTTTGTCAATTAATTTTTTATGAGTTAACTCTTCATTTATAGAATCTCTTGCAATTTTTAAAAGTACATCTCTTAACTCTTCCATTTCAAACCTTTTTTATTTGAATTATATCATAAGCTATAAAGCAATTCTATCTCTTCTTTCCAAATACTCTCATCAATAGTCTCTAAAATAAGAGGGATATCGTCAAACCTTGAGTCATTCATAATAAATTTAAATGCTTCAAGTCCAATTTCACCCTTGCCAATGCTGTGATGTCTATCAACTTTACTTTCAAATTTAACTTTAGAGTCGTTTAAATGCATTCCTTTTAAATATTTAAAGCCTACAATTTCATCAAACTTTTTAAAACTCTGCTCGTAAGCCTCTTTTGTACGAATATCATAACCACTGCTAAACATATGGCAAGTATCAATACAAACTCCAACTCTCGATTTATTTTGAACTTTATCAATCAAAAATGCTAAATGCTCAAACTTATATCCTAAATTACTTCCTTGACCCGCTGTATTTTCAATAACTAAAATTACATTTGAATTTTTCGTAGCTTCAATTGCTTTATTCATTGAATTTGCAATCGCCGAAAGACAAGTCTCTTCAGCATAAATTAAATTATCTTCATAATCACTATCTTTTTGTGAGAATTTTTGCAAATGACTTCCTGGATGAAAATTTAATTTATCAAGCCCTAACTCATCACATCTGTTGATTTCATCAATAAAAGCCTTTAGCGATTTTTCTCTATTTTCAAGTTCAGGATGACCTAAATTTATGAGATAACTATCGTGAGGTAAAATATGTTTTGGCAAAATTCCACTAATTGCCAAATTTTCTTTAAATTTAACAATTGCATCTTTTTCAAGTGGCTTTGAATTCCATTGTCTTTGATTTTTTGTAAACATTCCAAAAGCTTTTGCACCGATTTTTATCCCATTTAATGGAGCATTGAAAATTCCTCCAGCAATACTTACGTGAGCTCCCACAAATTTCATTATAGTTTCCTTATTTTTATTAAAATATTATTTAAACTATCTTTAAAATAAATTTCATTTGAATTAACTTTGTAAGTTATATCAAATTTTTCCTTTTGATATATTTTTTGGGTGAAATTTTTACCATTTTTTTCTAAATTTTGAGAGTTAAATATTGGCTTAGCTAAAATAATATTTTGCATCGTCTCTTTAGGATAAGAATTATTTAAGTAATTATTATTAAATACCTCTTTTTCAAAACAATTTCCATTCAAACAAATACTTTTATCATAAATATCCATATCAAGCACGGGTGTGCCAACTCCAAAAATTTGAACCTTAAGTGAATTATTATGTTGATTTATAAAACCACTATCATAAAATTTAAATTTTTTACTTTTAAATAAAATAGTATAACTTTCACTCGTTAAAACTTGTTTGTTTGAACAACCAATAAAAAAAAGAACTAGTATTGAAAAAAATAGTTTCAAGAAATTTTCCTTTTCTTTTAAGTTTATTTTAAAATAATTTTGCTATAATTTCACTTCTTTAAATCACTGGCCCCTTCGTCTAGTGGTTAGGACATCGCCCTTTCACGGCGGTGACAGGGGTTCAAGTCCCCTAGGGGTCACCACTTCAATATCCATAACTACGACATCTTAGAAGAAAGGGTAGTCAAATGGTAGTCATTACTCTCAAATAAATCAAAACTCTTATCAGTTTCTAAATGTTCACCATCTATAAATCTAGCATAGTTTTGAACTATCATCTGAGTATTTGTATGTCCAACTGTTCTAGCAATTTGAGTAATGCACCAATTCTCATAAACAACTCAATAAGTTAACTTAACCGCATTCATAATATATTTGTAAGAATACAAGCCTCAACAAAACATCTTCTAACTCGCTTATTATCAATACTTTATTAGATTTAAGTAAATATAAAGCTTGCAATCTTCCTTTTAATTTTGAATTTCTCTCGCTTTTATATAAACTTTCCACTATGTCTATTTTTATGTTTCTACCCATCATAGTAAAATTATACCTCAATATTTGGAGGATTTGGTATTAATGCCTTGATTATTTCCTAACTTGTCCATTTCCATAAATTTTATATTTGTAAGTTGTCAAATCATTTATGCCCATAGGTCCGCGAGAGTGAAGTTTATTTGTACTAATTCCAACTTCAGCTCCAAATCCAAACTCACCGCCATCAGTAAATCTAGTTGAAGCATTTACATAAACACAAGCACTATTTACTTCATTTAAAAATTTTTCTACATTTGTGTAATTTTCACTAATAATTGCATCAGAGTGACCTGAACCATACTTTGCGATATGTTTAATCGCACCCTTAACTCCATCAACTATTTTAATTGAAAGAATATTTGCTAAATATTCAGTGTGAAAATCCTCTTCAGTTGCCAAAGCAATATTTATAATTTCTCTTGAGTTTTCACATCCCCGAAGTTCTGTATTAAATTTATCAAATGCTGTTTTTAATTTTGGTAACAACTCTTTTGCAATTGCACTATCAACCAAAAGTGTTTCCATTGAATTACAAACTCCAACTCTTTGAACTTTCGCATTTATCGCAATTTCGATTGCACTTTGTTCATTTGCACTCTTATCGATATAAGTGTGACAAAGCCCTTTATCGTGCTTCACAACTGGAACTGTGGCATTTTCAACTATAAATTTAATTAATGCTTCTCCGCCTCTTGGGATTATTAAATCCAAATATTTATCTTCTTTAATTATTTTTGCAACTCCCTCACGAGAACTATCAGGAAATAGCGAAATAATCTCTCTTGGAAGTGAATTTTCACTAAGCACATCTTGGAGGATTTTTGCAATTATTTCATTTGAATTTTGAGCTTCCTTTCCGCCTTTTAATAGTGCTACATTTCCACTTTTAAAGCAAAGTGCGGCGGTGTCGCTTGTAACATTTGGGCGAGACTCATAAATTATTCCGATAACTCCAATTGGAATTGAAACTTTTTCGATTTTAAGACCATTTTCAAGCACCCAACCATCAAGAACTCTTCCAACAGGTTCTTTTAAACTAGCGATTTCTCTAATTGCTTTTGCCATCGATTTAATTCTATTTTCATTAAGCAAAAGCCTATCAACCATTGCTTCACTTAGATTATTCTCTTTTGCATAAATTAAATCTTTGGCATTTTCTTTAATAATTAAATTACTATTTTCCTCCAAAAAGTTAGCCATTTGATTTAAAATCTTATTTTTAAGCTCACCATTTAAGTTTGCTATAATATTTGAAGCATCTTTTGCTTTTTGTAAAAACTCTTGCATAAAACTCCTTTTAATTAAAAATTATGTTTTAACCATTTATAATAAGTTGTTATTAAAAACGATAAAATTAGGCAAAAATGTGAAAACTTTAAACTTTTTTTATAAAGAAAGCACTGATTTAAAAGAGTTGTTAGAGAAAAACTCAATTCTTGGCAATGAAACTATTTTAATTCAAATTTTTACATCTGTCTGTAATGAACAGTTTATCAAAAATTTAATTAATAAATTAAATACTTTTTTGCCAAATGCAATAATAATAGGCTCAACTACTGATGGCGAAATATTAGGTGATAGTGCTTATACAAGCACAACTGTTTTATCATTTTCTATCTTTTATAAAACAAAAATTAAACTTTTTTCAATGAAAGCCGACCAATCAGTTTTAACTAGCTTTGAGATGGGTGAAATTTTAGCAAAAAAATTAATTACAGACAAAACAAAAGTCATTATCTCTTTTGTTGATGGAATAGATACTAATGCCGAAGAGTTTTTAAAAGGTATTGAAAGTATTAATACTAATATAACTATTTCGGGTGGATTAGCAGGAGATAATGCAACTTTTAAAGGTACTTTTGTTTTTACAAATGATTATATTTATAAACACGGAGTTGTCGGGATTTCGCTTAATTCAGATGAGTTGAATGTTTTTACAAATTATAGTTTTGGATGGGTTCCAATTGGAAAAAAAATTGTAGTTACAAGTGTAGTTAGAAATAGAGTTTATACAATTAATAATTTGCCGACAGTTGATATTTATACAAAATATTTGGGTAAAGATTTAGTTAATAAATTACCAGCAATTGGGATAGAATTTCCACTTTTGATAAAACGAGGAAATTATTACTTAGCAAGAGCTGTGTTAAAAGTTCATTCTGATAAATCAATCACTTTTGCGGGAAATTTAAAAAATGGCGATAGTGTTTATTTTGGCTTAGGAAGTGTCGAAACAATTATCAATAAATCAAAAAAACTCTATAAAGAGTTATATAAATTACCAATTGAAAGTATATTTATTTACTCTTGTATGGCTAGAAGACGATTTTTGCAAAATTTAGTGAGTGTTGAGCTTTGTCCAATGAATGCGATTGCTCCAACTGTTGGATTTTTTACTTATGGAGAGTTTTATCACACAAAAAACAGTGTAAATAAGCTTTTTAACGAAACTATGACAATTTTAGCACTTTCTGAAGATGAAAAAATAGATACTTCACACAACATAAAAAGAGTAAATATTGATGATTTAACAAGTAGTTATTTAGATACACTAAAAGCTTTAACTCACTTAACAAATACGATGAGTATGGAACTTATTGAGTCAAATAATAAATTAAAAGAGAATACTCATTTATTAATTTCTCAATCAAGACAAGCTGCAATGGGCGAAATGATAGGAAATATTGCACATCAATGGCGACAACCATTAAACATACTTGGGCTTTTAATTCAAAGAATTCAAATGACTGATGAAAATGAAAGAAAAAGTAATGAATTTATAGACAATATAGTTGAAAAAGGTATGAATGTAATTGAAAAAATGTCAAGTACAATTGATGATTTTAGAAATTTCTTTAAACCAAATAAACGAAAAGAACTGTTTTATGTAAATAATTCTATTCAATCGGCTATTAATTTAATGTCGGCTGCTTTAAAAAATCATAATATTGATTTAATATTTAATGAAAAAGCAAGTCCAAAAATTGATGGTTTTCCGAATGAATTTTCGCAAGTTATTTTAAATATTATAAATAATTCAAAAGATGCAATTATCCAAAATACCCAAAAAAACGGCGAAATTATAATAAATATTACTGAAGATTACTCAAGTGTAATTATAGAAATAAAAGATAATGGAGGTGGAATTAAAGAAAATGTAATGGAGCATATTTTTGAGCCATATTTTACTACAAAAGATGAAGGAAAAGGTACAGGAATAGGGCTTTATATGTCAAAAATGATAGTTAATAATATGAGTGGAAGAATTTTAGTATTTAACTCAAGAGTTGGGGTAGTATTTAAAATAATACTTCCTAAAGTATAACAAAAAGGATATAAAATTGAAACATTTTTTTATTGCAATATTTAGCACTATATTTTTAATTTTAAGCAATTTAAGTGCTAGTGAAATTAAACCAAAAAACAATAGATTTGTATCTATTTTTATAAATCATACTCTGTTTATAAACATCCGAAAATTAGAGAGAAAAGAGGATAATTTAATAATAAATTTTGGAAATAACAACAGAATTTGGACAATTCCATACAGTGAGTTTGCAACAGATGATAAGGTTTTATTTTTTTCACTCTCTCCAGCAGAAATCAGCGATATTTTGAAAAAGTTAAAAGAGAAAAAAAATGTAGTAATAGATTTTGATGCTTTAACCAAAAATTACTATTAATAAATAATCTTAGGAAACATCATAATTATGGCTAAAACTATAAGTTGAATGATTATAAAAGGAATTACACCTTTATAAACTTCAATTGTAGTTACGAGTTTATCGGCACTTCCTTTTAAATAAAATAGTGCAAATCCAAATGGTGGGCTTAAAAACGAGGTTTGTAAATTTAGGGCTATAAGCAGTGCAAACCAAGTTAAATCTATTCCAAAACTTTTAGCAATTGGGGCTAAAATTGGCACAATTATAAAAGTTATTTCGATAAAATCGATAAAAAAACCTAGAATAAATATAAATAACATTGATATTAATATAAAGCTCCACTTATTTCCACCCAAATCTTCTTTGAAAATTTCGTGAATAAATTCACTTCCACCAACTTCAGAAAAAACTAAACTAAAAGCGGTTGCACCGATTAAAATCATAAATATCATTGAAGTTAATTTCACACTTTCAATTGCAGAATATTGAAGCATTTCATACGAAAAAGTTCTATTAATTAATGTTAAAAAAATCGCACCAAAAGCTCCAATTGCACTCGCTTCAGTTGGCGAGGCTATCCCAAAAAAGATACTTCCAAGCACTGCAAAAATCAAAATAAAAGGATAAATCAAAGCTAAAAAAGCTTTTTTTATGATTTCACTTTTACTTTTATCACTTTTTATAGCTGGTGCAACTTCAGGTTTCAAAAAAGAGATGATTAAAATATAAATTATATAAAAACTAATTAAAAGTAGGCTAGGAATGAGTGCTGATTGAAATAAATCTCCAACAGAAATATTCAAAACATCACCTAAAATAATCAAAATAATCGATGGAGGAATGATTTGCCCTAAAGTCCCACTTGCCGTTATTACCCCACTTGAGAGGCTTTTTGAGTAACCGTGTTTTATCATTATTGGAAGTGAGATGAGGCTCATCATAACTACACTTGCCCCAACAATTCCATTTGTAGCACCTAAAACCGCCCCAACAAGCACAACACTAATAGCTAAACCACCTCTTACATTTCCAAAAAGTTCTCCAATCGATTGAAGCATATTTTCAGCGATTTTGCTTTTTTGCAAAACTAACCTCATAAATATAAAAAGTGGAACAGCAATTAAAGTGAAATTTTGCATAATTCCATAAATCCTAAATGGAAGCAGTGCTAAAATCGAAACCCCAACATCAGCAAAAAAGTATGCAAAAATCAGTGCAGAAAATCCAAAAGCAAAAGCTACGGGAATTCCTACGAATAAAAGTAAAAGTGAAAATAAAAACATATAAATTCCAAGCACTAAATATCCTTTTTTAAAATATTTTTAATTACAATTTTAATAATTGGAAGCCTCTCTCTGATAGTTAATTCAATTATTGATAAATTTACACCTTCATAATCGTGTGCTATAAAATTCCTAATATTATAAGAGCCTTGTAAATCATTTTTGTCAAACTCTTCTAAAAGCTTTGAACTATTTTTTTTCAATTTATCAAATTGTTCTGCAATGGCTATAAAATGCATTAAAATGGCAGGTCTTGAGAGAGTTTTATCATTTAATGCTTTTGTGATAGATTTTTTTGAAATTTTCTCTATATCTTCAATTTTTTCTAAAATTGTTTTTAATCTTTCTATATCTTTATCTTTATTTTTAGACATAAATAACTTCTTTTAAAATAGTATCTCTTATTTGAGAATTTGGCGAACTTTTATCGAAAATATCTACATCTTTTTGGAGTTTTTTTGATATTTGCTTTTTTATCTCTTCTAGCCTTGTAAATGCACTCCAACCTCTATATTTTGTGATAAATTTATCGCTAGTTTCAATTAAAATGTCAATGTCACTATCATTTTGAAATTTGTCATTAGCATATGAACCAAAAAGCCCCAAAGATACTATTCCATCGTTTTCTAAAGATGGTTTTAACTCTTTTAAATATTCTAAAATTTCAATTTTATTCATTTATATTTCCCAACTTATGCACACTTTTTATAACTTCTGAAATTGATTGCAAAACTAACAATACAAATGCAATTAATATCGCACTTTTAATTAAATATCTACAACATAAACCATTAGGATTTGGAGATATTTCATTTTGCATAAAACTAACTTCAACTAAACCGACACTGTAATAAATTATGATTAGTGAAAATGGAATGATTATAAAAATATTTGAGAAAATATTTAAAATATTTTTAATCTTTTGTGAGTAATTTGCATATAAAATATCAACTCTTACGTGTTTATCGTGTTTTAGTGCATAAGAAATTCCAAATAAAAATATTACATCAAATAAATGCCATTCAACCTCTTGTAAAAAAATCGAACCACTACTAAAAATATATCGATTTAAGACATCAAATACGACTGTTAAAATTAAAAAAATGATTAAAATTCCACTAAATTTACCTATTAATTTTGTTAATGTATCGATGTAAAACGATATTTTTTCAAAAAATTTCATTCTTATTCTTTTCCTTTCGCAATCACAACTGAACCGATAATAGAGATTAAAAGTAAAATCGAAATTAATTCAAATGGATAAACAAAATCTAAAAATAAAGTTGTGCCAATTGCTTTAATTGTTCCAAATTCGGCATTTACTTCATCAAAATTTACACTTTCAAAATTTGCACTTAAAATAAAAAGTAAAATAGGTGAGAGTAAAATCGCACTTGCTATAAATAATACATTTTTTCTGGGTTCACTTAATAAATCTCTTTTGCTTACATTTAAAAACATTATTACAAAAAGCATTAAAATCATTATCGCACCAGCATAAACGATAATTTGCATCGCAAAAAGCATTTTTGCACTCAAAAGTGCATAAAATCCAGCAAGTGCTAAAAGTGTAACTATAAAAGCAACTGCACTATTTAATGGGTGTTTGAATGAGATTAAACCAATCGCACCAACTAAAGCAAAAAATGAAAAGATGTAAAAGAGATTGTTTGCTATAAATTCCATCGTTTTTCCTTGTGTTTTGAAACTTTAAATCCAAAGATTATCTATCAATCTAACTCCTGAAATTTTCACTGCAATCAATATTATTGAATTTCCTTTTTCAATCGTTTCGATAAGATTTAACTCTCTATCGGTGATTTCGATATAATCAATTTCAATACCTTCTAAAGCCGTATTTATGACATCTTTTATAATTTTTACTTCAAAAGTATTTTTCATTATTTCTTGTGAAGCTAATTTGAGGGCTTTTGATATATTTAATGCTTTTTCTCTATCTTGCTGATTTAAATAAACATTTCGGCTACTAAGTGCTAAACCGTCATTTTCTCGCATAGTATCGCACTCTATTACTTCAATATTTAAAAATAAATCTTTTACCATTTGCTTAATTAATAGCAATTGTTGAGCATCTTTTCTACCAAAATATGCTTTTGTAGCTCTTGTTAAATTAAATAATTTTAATACAATTTGCAAAACTCCGTCAAAATGGCTTGGTCGTTTAAATCCCTCCAATACATAACTTTTAACTTTTGGAGCTTTGAGAATTACTTCATCTTTGAAATAGAGTTCATTAAGATTTGGTAAAAATAAAATATCAACTTTAGCTAATTCACAAATTATTTTATCAGCTTCGATTTTTCGTGGATATTTATTAAAATCTTCACCCTCTAAAAATTGAGTAGGATTTACAAAAATAGAGACAATGACAATTTCATTTTCACTTTTTGCTCTATTTATAAGCGATAAGTGACCATTGTGCAAAGCCCCCATTGTTGGAATAAATCCGATAGTTTTATTTAACTCATTTCTAATTTTGATTAATTCATTTACACTTGTGAGTATTTTCAAGCTAACCAATCCTTTTTTGGTTATAATTATATCAAAAATTAATCGGAGTGACATTTGGATAATTACGAATATGGTGAACTTTTAAAACTTTTAAGCACAAAACTTGAAAATGTAAAAGCTATTATAAAACCTGAAAAAATCGAAGCAAGGCTTAGCGAAATTTTAAAAATGGAAGAGAATGAGAGTTTTTGGGGTGAAGTTGAAAAAGCTAAAAATGTACAACAAGAAAAGAATAAATTAAATGCAATTTTAGAAAAATATCAAAAAGCAAAAATACTTTTAAATGATACAAAAGAACTATTAGAAATGGCATTACAAGAGAATGATAACGATACAATTGAACAACTTTTTAGCGAAGCTGAAAATTTAGAATCAACTGTTAGAAAGGTTGAAATCGAAGTTATGCTTAGTGGTGAAGATGATTCTAAAAATGCGATTATGACAATTCACCCTGGAGCTGGTGGAACTGAATCAAATGATTGGGCAAGTATACTTTATAGAATGTATTTAAGATGGGCTGAACTTAAAGGCTTTAAAGTCGAAGTGCTTGATTATCAAGATGGCGAAGAAGCTGGGATAAAAGATGTGAGTTTTATTATTAGAGGTGAAAATGCTTATGGATATTTAAAAGCTGAAAGTGGAATTCATAGACTTGTTAGAATAAGTCCATTTGATGCAAATGCTAAGCGACACACATCATTCACTTCAGTAATCGTAAGTCCTGAAATTGATGATGATATCAAAATAGAAATTGAAGATAAAGATATTAGGGTTGATACTTATCGTGCAAGTGGAGCGGGAGGTCAGCACGTAAATAAAACTGATAGTGCAATTAGAATTACTCATATTCCAACAAATATAGTAGTGCAGTGTCAAAATGATAGAAGTCAGCACAAAAATCGGGCAAATGCTATGAAAATGTTAAAAAGTAAACTTTATGAACTTGAACTTGAAAAACAACATGCTGAAAAAGAGGGTTTACCAAAGAGTGAAATCGGTTGGGGACACCAAATTAGAAGTTATGTACTAACACCATATCAACAAGTAAAAGATAACAGAAGTAATAAAGCTTATAGCCGAGTTGATGCGATTTTAGATGGAGATATAGATAGAATAATTGAAGATGTTTTAATTCACGTTTCTTCAAAAGCTTAAGTGAAATTTAAAACTTTCTTAAACTTAGCTTCTAAAATTATTAAGAAAATCTAATTTCTTTGTATTCACTAGGAATTAACATATCTCTTGAATTAATTAGTTTTTCATAAAAACCATGGTTATGACCTATTTCAAAAAGTTTATCAATCGCATTTAATTGCTTATCGTCCATTACTATGGACTTTTCATCTGCATACATACTTAAATATTTTTGCAACTCTTCATCACTCACTCTAATTAAGTTTCTCTCCATCAACATTTTTGAGAGTAAAAGCTTATTTTTATTCGCAATTTCAACAGCTTTAATTAAAATATTCTCTAAATCAATTGCCCTTAAAATAGGAATTGAGCGACGAAGTGCCATTCCTCCGAGTGGTAGAGGTAAATTATCTTTTGCCAAATCAAGCCATATATCAAATATTTCAGCTTCTAACTCTAGACTTTCACTAAAATTTAAAATAGACTCGTGAATTAAAACTCCAGCATCAACCTCATCATTTAAAACTGCATTTTCAATCTCTAAAAAATTATAATATTTAATTCTAGCTTCAGGATATGCAAGTTTAAAAATTAGTGCATTTGTGGTATATTTTCCACTCAACGCTACTTTGAAATTTTTCTTTAGAGTTTTATTTTTTTTCTTAATAAGCTTTGGACCATAACCATATCCAAAACTAACAGCCGTTTTTAAAAGTGCGAATTCTTCGCTAATTAAAGGATAAAGTCCAAAACTAATCGCACTTATATCAAATTCACCTAAAATTGCTTTTTCATTCAAACTCTCAATGTCAAGTGCTTGATTTTCAAAACTAAAACCATCTAAATGAACCCACCCAAATTTAATAGCATAATACATAAAAATATCGTCTGCATCGGGTGAGTGAGCTAGTGTTATTTTTTTCATATTTATTTCTTAACCTTTTTTAAAATATTAAAGTTTAACATCTCTTGCATATAAAAAATCTTGATTTATCGTCCTATTTGTGAGTTTAGCAATTATTGGAGGTTTTCTTTTAAATTGATTTTGATAAATTTTTTTTCTTACCATTTCTATTAAGTTTTCATCAAAATTCATCTCTTTAATTTTCTCAAGTGAAAATCGCTCATCTACATAAATTTTTAAAAATTTATCGATTTGGCTATAACTAAAGCCAAGCTCACTCTCATCACTTTGACCTTCCCATAAATCAGCTGATGGAGCTTTATTTATGATACTTTCACAAACTCCTAAAAATTTTGCAAACTCAAAGATTTCACTTTTATAAATATCACCTATTGGATTTAATGCACTTGCCAAATCGCCAAATAGTGTTCCATAACCTAGCAAAAGTTCACTCTTATTGCTAGTTCCGATTACAAGGGCTTTTTCTCTTGCTGAAATATCATAAAGTATACTCATTCTAACTCTAGCACTAAAATTTCCAACTCTTAATTTGTCGCTAAAATCATCTTTAAAATAAGCCCTCAACATTGGTTCAATAGAGATTATTTCATAATTTATACTGAATTTTTCACACAACTGTTTAGCATCATTAATACTTGAAACGCTTGAAAATTGCGATGGCATCATAATGGCTAATAGATTTTGGTTAAAAGAGAGTTTTGCTAAAACTGCAACTAGTGCTGAATCAATTCCACCACTTAAACCTATAACTACACTATTTAAGCCTGTTTTATACACCTCTTCTTGCAAAAATTTAATTAAATAATTTTGAATTAACTCCCAATTTTTACTCATTTTGAAATCCTGTAATCTTAATTAATTTTTTAAGCATTATATCAAGAATCACTCAAATATGGTATAATTAGCGAAAAATTCAAACTTTGGAGAATTGTATGGGAAGAGCTTTTGAGTATCGTAGGGCTGCAAAAGAAAAAAGATGGGATAAAATGTCAAAGATATTTCCAAAATTGTCACGTGCTATTACAATGGCCGCAAAAGAGGGTGGAATTGATGCTGATATGAACCCAAAATTACGAACGGCTATTTTAAATGCAAAAGCTCAAAATATGCCAAAAGATAATATTGACTCGGCTATAAAACGGGCTTTAGGCAAAGATGAAGCAACTTTTGTTGAATTAACTTATGAGGGAAAAGGACCTCACGGAGTTTTGCTTTTTATCGAGTGTGCAACTGATAATCCAACTAGAACGATTGCAAATGTTAAAAGTTATTTTAATAAAATCGGTGGGCAAATTGTTACAAATGGTTCGCTTGAATTTATGTTTTCAAGAAAAGCTGTATTTGAGTTTGATAAACCTAAAGATTTAAACTTAGAAGAACTTGAGCTAAGCTTAATTGATGCTGGACTTGATGAGCTTGAAGAAGATGATGGAGTTATGTTTGTATATGGAGATTATACAAATTTTGGAACACTCTCAAAAGCTTTTGAAGATTTAAAAATAGATATCAAAAAAGCGACACTTCAAAGAATAGCTAATTCGCCAACACATTTTAGCGAAGAGCAATTAATTGATATTGAAAAATTAATCGATAGAATTGAAGATGATGACGATGTTCAGGCAGTTTTTACAAATATTGAGTAAAAAAAATTTATAGGAGAAATTATGGCTTTTTTTTGATGAAAAAATTTCTATTTTTTTCTTTTTATTTGTTCTACTAATTTTTTAAATATTTTATTTAAAAATGTCACAATTAACCATACTATTATCATATTTGTTTATAATTATCAAATAGTTTCAAATTAATTATCATACGAGAGAGTGTAAATGAGTAAAAAAGCAAAATATAGGGTAAAGAATAATGCTGGTTATTTGGCAAATGTATTCTTAAACAATCCTCTTACTTCAATTCTAGCGATTTTTATTTTAGCAGTTGGTATTGTTTCACTTCAAGTAATGCCAAGAGAAGAAGACCCTCAAATTGAAGTTAGTGGTGGTTCGATTATTATTGCAGTTCCGGGTGCTTCGCCTGAAGAAGTTATTAATGTTATTGTAAAACCTTTAGAGAGAAAACTTCGAGAAATTAAAGGAATTGAGCATATTTACGGTACAGCTATGCATAATGTTGGGATGCTTAATGTTCAATATTATATTGGTGAAAATCGAGAAGAGTCAAATTTAAAACTTTATGATAAAGTTATGCAAAATATGGATGAGTTGCCAAAAGGGATTATGCCTCCACTTGTAAAACCTTTTGATATTGATATTGATATACCTATTTTGACAGTTGCATTTTATAAAAAAGATGGAACAGAACTTGATACGATAGATAATTATCAGCAAATTAGGGAACTTCAACAAGCTATAAATTCTATCGATAATGTTTCTAAAACTACACTAAAAGGTGTTAAAAAGCCTCAATTTAATATCAACGTTGATTTATCCAAACTTTCAGCTTATCATCTCTCATTTGGTCAAATTGTACAAGCAGTTAAGGGAATTTCAAATAATTCTCCAGAGATGACAACTCCAACTCAAGATGATAATATTATTGCATTTGGTATTAAAAATGCAATTGAAGATGTTGATGATATTAAAAATTTAATAGTTGCTCAATATATGGATTCTCCAATTTATCTTAAAAATGTGGCTGATGTTGAGTATAACTATGATATCCAAAACCACCAAAGAGCTCAAATTACAACTATGGCTGAAGATGGAAACTTTTCAGATTTAACAGAACAAGTCACACTTACAGTTGCAAAATTAAAAGGTACAAATGCAGTTACGATTTCAGAGCAAGTTATAGAAAAACTTGAAATGGAAAAAGCTGAATTAGAAGCTAATAATATTGGCTATATCGTGACTCGTAATTATGGAACTAGAGCAAATGAGGCGGTTAATGAGTTGGTTCACCACTTAGAGATTACAATTTTAATTATCGCACTAATTTTAGTTCCGTTTTTAGGTTGGAGAGAGTCGCTTGTTGTAACAATCGCCGTTCCTATGATTTTAGCTACAACTTTATTTATAGCCTATATGAGTGGTCAAACTATAAATCGTATTACACTTTTTGCCTTTTTACTTAGTCTTGGATTGATTGTTGATGATGCAATTATCGTTATTGAAAATATCCATAGAAGGCTACATTTACAAGAGTCAAAACATAAAGAATTTGATGAAATAATAGTTGAAGCAACTGATGAGATTGGACCTTCGACAAATATTGCAACAATTGCAATTATCTTAACAATGGTTCCTATGGCATTTGTTGGTGGAATGATGGGGCAATTTATGAAGCCTATTCCACTTAATGTGCCTGTTGGATTAGCTGTTTCACTCTTTGTAGCTTATGTATTTACACCATATTTAGCTAAGAAATTTATTAAACATAATAGTGGAGGACACTAAAAAATATGGAAAAAATAGTTTATGACATTATAAGTTCGCAATCTAAAAAACGATTAGTTTTAATTTTAGTTTTACTATTTCTTTTTGGGTCTGTTATGATGATACCAACTAAATTAGTTTTGGCAAAAATGTTACCTGGAAAAAGTGCAAATACTTTTAGTATTTATATCGATACACCAACAAATAGCTCAATTGAACAAACTAAAAAAGTAACTGAATGTGTGGTTGAACATTTAAAAAAAGAGAAAATTGTAACTGATATGGAAGTATTTTTAGGTCAAGGTGCTCCACTTGATTATGCTGGATTAGTAAAAGGAAGTGCTTTAAAAGCTTTGGAAAATCAAGCTGAAATAGTTGTAAATTTAACACCAAAAGAGAGCCGAGATGAAGCCTCTTTTTCAATGGTTCATAGAGTTAGACATATAATTCAAGCTGATTGTGAACAAAAAATTGCAGGAAGTGGTATTAAGTTTATCGAAATGCCTTCTGGTCCTCCAACTTTAGCGACAATTGTAGCAAATATTTATGGAGATGATTTGGATTTAATGCGAAAAACTTCAAAAAGAGTAGAAGCATTATTAAAAGAGACTAAAGGCTTAGTTGATGTCGATGTTATGGAAGATGATATCCATACAAAATATGAACTTCAACCAGATGTTGAAAAGGTAATTAGAAGTGATTTAAGTGTAGAACAAGTAAATGGAATTTTATATTTAGCTTTTGAAGGGCAACAAATTTCAGTTAAAAATTCACAAAAACAACAAGACCAAATCCCAATTTTTATGAGACTTGATGATGAATCAAGAACTATTAAAGTAGATACGAAAGAGGGCTTAGAATTAAAACTTTCAGCTTTAAAATTAATGAATCCAAAAGGCGTAATGGTTCCTTTAAAAGAGGTTGTGAAAATTGTAGAAATTAAATCAAGTCCAGCAATATTTAGAAAAAACTTAAAAAATTTAATTACTGTTTCAGCTGAATGTGACCTTGTTTCGCAAGTTTATCCACTACTAGATTCAAGAGATGCAATGATTGAGAAGTTTTCAGATGAGTTTGAAGTTAGCAAAGTTGATGGAATGTCAACTTATATGTTTGATTTAAATTTAATTCATAAAGAGAGTGGTGAAAAATTATTAATTAGATGGGATGGTGAAATGAAAGTTTCACTTGATACTTTTAGAGATTTGGGCGGAGCTTTTATTGCTGCACTTATTTTAATGTTTTTATTAATGGTAGTTTATTATAAATCTTTTGCCCTAAGTGGAATAGTTTTAGTTGGAAGTTTCCTCTCAATTATCGGGGTTATTATTGGTCATTACATAACTGATAAAATTCAATTAGCTTATAATGGAACCAACTTCTTTTTAACAGCAACTTCGCTAATTGGCTTCATTTCGCTTATGGGAATTAGTGCGAGAAGTTCGCTACTTTTAATCGATTTTACAAAAGCATTAATCGCAAGTGGAATTGATAAAAAAAGAGCAATAGCAATAGCAACTTCAACAAGAGCAAAACCTATCTTATTAACGGCGATTGCAATTATTTTAGGAAGTTTATTACTTGCAACTGACCCGATTTTTGGTGGACTTGGAATTGCACTTATTTTTGGTAGTATCGCTTCAACTGTCGTGTCACTCTTTTTTGTACCAGTATTGATGGATAATACTGAAGCAGTTTGTCCGATAAATTCGACCGATGAAGATTGCTCACACGGTTTAAATGCAGAAAATATCGATGTTAGCAAAATAGGATGAGTTTTCAACTCATTCTCAAATAATCATAAATAAAGAATAAAAAAAATGAAACACTATATTTTACAAGCATTAGTAAATAAATTGCAAAATTTCAAAACTATTAATTTTATAGGCAGAGTTGAAGATAATTTAATAAAAATTGAATTTGATAAAAATAATATCTATTATATTGATTTGACAAAAGTAAATAGTTTAATTTATAAGCGGGGAGAATTTTTATCTAATAAAACTTATAATGCCCCATTTGACATAGTTTTGAAAAAACGACTTACAAAAAGTACTATCGAAAAAATTTATCTTTTAAATAATGATAAAATCATAAGAATTGAAACTTTAAATAAATCTTCATATAAAGCGATAAAAACTTCATTACAACTCGAATTCACGGGCAGAAATACAAATGCAATTATTTTAGATGAAAATAATATTATAGTTGAAGCTTTGCGACATATCGATATAAATACATCTTTTAGGGAAATTAAACCAAATAAAAAATTATTAGATATTCCAAAAGTAGAGTTTAAATATGAAGAAAAAGAGATAGAAGATATTGATAAATTTTTATTTGAAATTTATCAAAAAGAGTTAAATAATCGATTAAATGGGGAAAAGTCTCAAAAATTAGCACTTATTAATAAGAAGTTAAAAAAGTTAAATGAAATTTATAATTCACTTGAAAATGAGGAAGAATTAGCACAAAAATCGCAAGAATTTAGCTTAAAAGCTAATGTAATTTTGGCAAATTTACACATAATAAAATTCTATGATAAAGAGATAACTTTAAAAGATTTTGATGAAAATGAGATAAAAATAACTCTGCCAACAAATGCAAAAAGTGTGAGTGATTGTGCAAATATTTTATTTGATAGTGCAAAAAGATTTAAACAAAAAGCCAAAAATATTCATATAGAACGAGATAATTTGAGTGCTAAGATAGAGTTTTTTAATAAACTTTCTAATTTAATTAAAAGCTCAAAAAGTGTTGATGAAGTTGAATTTTATTATCCAAAACAAAAAAAAGTAAAAAAAGATAAAGAGATGGCTGAATTTGAAACTTTTTTTGTAGATGATTTTAAAATTTTAATTGGTAGAAGTGAAAAAGAGAATATTAAAATATTAAAATTAGCTAAAGCGAATGATATTTGGTTGCACTTAAAAGATAGAGTTTCTGCTCATATTATAATCCAAACTGCAAAAAAAAATTTACCTCAAAGAGTGCTTGAAATAGGGGCAAAACTTTGTGTAGATTTTAGTGTTGAACACGGTGGAAAATATTTAGTAGATTACACAACTAGAAAAGATGTTAAAATTCAAAGTGGAGCAAATGTGCTTTATTACAATTACAAAACAATAGCCATTGAAAAGGAGTAGAGTTGAAAGAGTTTTCACTATCGATTATAGCACCAGCTTATAATGAGCAAGAGAATATTAAAAATTTTTATACTATTATCAAACCTATTTTGGATAAATGTAGCAAAACTTGGGAAATTATATTTATAAACGATGGAAGTAAAGATAAAACTTTAGAGATTTTAAAAGAGTTAAATCAAATTGATGAGCGAGTTAAAATTATTAGTTTTTCAAGAAATTTTGGAAAAGAGATTGCTTTAACTGCTGGACTTGATTATGCAAATTCTGATATTTCTATTCCAATTGATACAGACCTTCAAGACCCACCTGAACTTATATTTGAGATGATAAAATATTGGCAAGATGGCTATGATATAGTTTATGCAAAACGAAAAGTGCGAGAAGGTGAAACTTTTATGAAACTTTTTAGTGCTTCAATGTTTTATAAATTAATAGGTAAAATGTCCCCTACTTATATACCTGAAAATGTTGGGGATTTTAGATTACTTAATAAAAAAGTTGTACTTGAAATTAGGAAATTAAAAGAGAAAACACGTTTTATGAAAGGTATTTTTAGTTGGGTTGGATTTAAAAGTAAAGAGATACTTTTTGAGCGAAAAAAAAGAGATGCTGGAGTTAGTAAATTTAATTTTTGGAAACTTTGGAACTTTGCAATAGATGGAATAACCTCTTTTAGTATGTTTCCACTTAGAATATTTTTATATTCAGGTTTTTTTATAATGCTTTTTTCATTTTTATATGCAATATTTATTATCTTTAAAACACTCTACTTTGGTTCGGATTTGGCTGGATATCCCTCACTTATGGTTACAATACTCTTTTTTGGTGGAATGAATATGTTTGCTATTGGAGTTATTGGAGAGTATATTGGAAGAGTTTATGAAGAGGTTAAAAATAGACCGCTTTATGTTGTGGAGGAGTTGTATGGATTATCTTTTAGGAATTTATAATGGATTTTTAGATACCATTCGCCACCGAAAAAAGGGTATTTTATAATCGTTAAGGAAAACGGATGAGAGTGGAAGAGTTTTATTCAGTAGTTACATTAAAAACAAATCATATTATAGTTTTTATGTTTTTTGTTTGTTTATTTACAATTAGTTATCTTGCAGTTGCAACACCTGATGAAATACTTTCTTTAGCGAGTAGTTGGGATAAGGCTAATCATTTTATGGCATTTAGTGTTTTATATTTTTTATTATCGTTATCATTTAAAAATTTAACATTAAAATCAAAACTATTTCTTCTTTTATTATATGGTTTTCATATAGAAATAGTTCAATATTTTATACCAAATAGAGAATTTTCACTCTTTGATGTTGTTGCTGATTTTATGGGAATTGCCTTTGGACACACACTATTTTTAATGTACAATAAAAGTGTAAAATTATTGAAATTAAATAACATCGAGAGTAATATTCAAGTTAGTTAAAACTAACTCAAGATGTTTTTTTGGATTTCACTAATAAAGTTAACTGGGTCAGTTTTAGCTACAAATCCATTTGCACCTAACTCTTGAGTTTTAACTCTTACTCCTGCATTTGACATACTACTATTTACAATTACGGGAATGTGGGCTAGGGTTTTATTTTCTTTAATGAATTTAATCACTTGATAACCATCAGTATGTGGCATTTCTAAATCACTTATAACTAAACCAATTTGATTTTTTTCATTATCATTTAGTGATTTTAAATAATCAAGTATAGCTTTGCCACTTTCAAATATTTTATACTCTAAATTTGTTTTTTTCATAATATTTTCTATAATTCCCCTAGCAGTTTTGCTATCTTCAGCAATTAAGACTAATTTAGTGCTTTTTACTATTATATCTTCTAAAGTTTCTAAAATAATATCAATTCCAAAAACTTCTTCAATCAATTTTTCTACATCTAAAATTAAACAAGTCTCTTGAACTCCCTCTATTTGTAGCAAAGTTGAATAAGTAATAATATCCTTATTTACATGACTTGTTTGGAGTTTTTCAATTGAAATATTATAAATATTATCCACATTTAAAACGGGAAAAGAGATGACTTTTTGATTAAATTCACTCACAATTGTGACTAAATACTCATTCTCTTTTTTATAAACTTCAAGCCACTTTTCTATATTTAAAAGAGGAATAATCTTTTTTTGATATTCAATATATCCCTCTAAAATTTCGCTATCTCCAGCATTTTTAATATTATTTTTAATTAATCTATATTTTCTATAATCTTCAATAGATTTTATTTTTGAAACATTTAAGCCATAATAAACCCCATCATTTAGCTTAAAAACCATAATTTGCATAATATTATTTAAATGCGATTTTGTCATTTCATGTATACTAGTCATTGAAGTATTCAACTTCTATCCTTTTTTTAAGATTTTAAATTATATATAAAACTCCCTTTGTAATAAAATATCCTCCAACCATAAGCCAAAGAAACATAATAAATGCTACATAAACAGGAGCCATTCCAATGTTTTTAAATTTAGCAAAACTAGCCTCCATTCCAAGTGCTGCCATTGCCATTGTTAGTAAAAATGTATCAATTTGATTGATTGTATCAACTATATTTAGTGGTAGTAAATGAAATGAGTTAAATCCTGCAACTAAAATAAAATAGAGTGCAAACCAAGGAATTACGAGCTTATTTGCTTCACTTGTATCACTTTTTGCCACTTTTGAGAGATAAATACCTAAAATTATAAGCATTGGTGCAATCATCATAACTCTAGTCATTTTAACAATTATCGCATTATCAGCAGCTTCAGTTCCATAAGCCCCACCAACAGCCACAACTTGTGCAACTTCGTGAATTGTAGCACCAGTGTAAATTCCAAATGTATATAAATCCATATCAAGTATTCCTGAACTATAAAGTAGTGGATAGATAAACATTGCAATTGTGCCAAAAAGTACAACAGTTGAGACAGCTATTGCACTTTTATGAGGTTCAGCTTTTACAACTGGTTCAGTTGCTAATACTGCCGCAGCTCCACAAATAGAAGAGCCAGCAGCCGTTAAAAACGAAGTTTCACTATCAAGCTTGAAAAATTTTCTAGCTACAAAAACACCTATTAAAAATGTAGAAACAACCATAGCTATGCTAATAATAAGTCCAGCTAAACCAACTTCAACTATTTGTTGAAAAGTAATTCTAAATCCATAAAATACAATTGCAAATCTAAGTATTTTTTTAGCTGAAAAAACAATTCCAGGAACCCACTCATTTGGTAATTGATTTCGTAAAGTATTTCCATACATCATTCCAAGCACAATTGCAATAATAAGTGGTGAAATTCCATTATTTTGAAAAATTGCAAATTCGCTTAAATAGACACTTGCCATTGCAAAAAGTGCCACAAACCAAATACCACTCAAAGTATCTGCACGATTTTCTTTTGAAAATGCCATAAAATTTCTCCTTTTATAAAAAATTGATTGATTAAAAGCATAATTAAAAAGTAATTAAGGATAGTTTAAAACAAGTTAAAATTAAGTACTTTTTTAGTAGAATCTCGCCTCGCCTTTAATTCACACACACCAATCCTTTGATGGTTGCAAAATTGTTTTGCTGATGGGTGTGGAGGCTTAAACCAAAACTTATTTTAAGGAGACTTTATGGTTACAATGAAAGATTTATTAGAGTGTGGTGTTCACTTTGGGCATCAAACAAGAAGATGGAACCCAAAAATGAAAAAGTATATTTTTGGTGTTAGAAAAAATATTCATATTATTGATTTACAAAAAACACTAAGATACTTTAGATATACATATAATATTGTAAAAGATGCGGCAGCTGAAGGTAAAACTGTAATGTTTGTTGGAACTAAAAAACAAGCAAGTGAAACAATAAAAGAGTACGCATTAAAAGCTAATATGCCTTATGTTAATTATAGATGGTTAGGTGGAGTTTTAACAAACTTTTCAACTATTAAAAAATCAGTTAGAAGACTTGAAATTATCGAAGAAATGGAAGCTAATGGTCAATTAGAGCTTTTAACAAAAAAAGAAGCACTAATTTTAAAAAGAAAAAAAGAGAAATTACAAAAGTATTTTAGCGGTGTAAGAGACCTTAAAAAATTACCTGATATGTTATTTGTTGTGGATGCAGTTAAAGAGAGAATTGCAGTTTTAGAAGCTATTAGACTTGGCATTCCTGTTGTAGCTCCACTTGATACAAATTGCGACCCTGATTTAATTACTTATCCAATTCCTGGAAATGATGATGCAATTCGTTCAATTCAACTTTTCTGTAAAGAGATGGCCGAAGCTATCAATGAAGGAAAAATATTACACGAGCAAGATAGTGAAGGTGGTAATATTGCTGTTGATGATTTTGAAGCAGTAATGACCGCATCAGAAGAGGCTGGTGTAGAATTAGGTGAG